>CAYWHL010000001.1:0-21376 GCA_964457995.1 uncultured Methanoregula sp.
GATCTATGCACAGAAAATTGTGAACGATAGTTTCGAGAACTTCATCACTGATGTCATGACCCAGCGTAAGATCGCACGGTCAGATATCGAAGATGGCAGGGTGATCCGCGGGGCTGATGCACTACGGTTAAATATTGTCGACGAAATTGGAAATTTAAATGATGCTATTAATGGCGCAAAATCGATAGCTGAATCGCGGGATTAAATCATCCGGACCGGATCTGTCTTCATATACTCCCGGCATACGGTCGTTGCATAATGCCCGGGTGGCAGGGTAAACTGCAACTTCACATCCGTTTTATCAATTGATGATTCAATACCGGCTTTCAATGCGATCGGGCGCAATGCCCCATCGAATTTTGTATGGACAAACGCAGATGCACGTTTAAAATCTTCTGCAGTTATTTCGTATTTTTTAAGAAGTGCCTCAATAGCGATGTCCCCCTCTCCTTTTGCCTCGGTTTGTTCCTTGCCGGGCATAAAAAGTGCGATACTGCACCGCCCGCGCTTTATGTGCATGGAAGCGGCATTGCTGCTGTTTCCGGTAACGATATCCGATCGTCCATTGAAAAAGAGGAGCCGATCACCTACGATAGGTTCAGTGAGGGTGTGACCGTCGTCAAACCTCTGGCTCAGGACGCAGTTGAACAGGTACGACTGGAATGCTGAGACAAACATGGACAGGAGTTTTGGCGGCAGCTCTGACAGGGCCCCCGAATAATCATGCGGATGTGTGTAAAGGTAATGGAGCATCGCCCGTTCATACGACATTTGTGGTGGAAGATCTTGCAGGGCTGCCCTGATGTCACGGGTGGTGAAAAATGCAGTACGAACAGCCCTGACAGCTTCGGGCTCCCCGGGAAATTCTTTGCCGATATACGTCATTACAGCCTGTTCAAAATCATTCCGCAGGATCCAGGCACCCACGAGATGTGTTACCGGACGGGTCGCACCAAAACGCTGGAGACCAAAATAGTTGGGAATCCCCTCGCGAACAGTTTCATTCGTCGCATGTACCCGTGAATCAAGGTCAGCAGGTCCGGTATCACGTATTGTAATAACGAAACGGTTTCCCAGCAGATCTCCTAAGGAAAGTGCTTTGTTTACCTGGCCAACGGGCTCAAGGATAATATCCTTCAGCCGGATTTCAGATACCTGCCCAGCGGTCACATTATAGATGGAAATTCTCTGCTGCGTGACAGCGTTGCGATCCTTGGTTCCCGCCCATCCGATTCTCCGGTGGCTGATGCCGAGTCGTTTTGCAATTTCTTTAATCGCATGCTGGAGTTCCCAGTTGGTTTTTGTAAGCGTGCACATAAGATAGGGGCCACCCGTTGTGCCTTTTTCTGGCAACGGGATCTCTTCGACAATAAAATCTGCAGGAACGGTACGGAGCTTTCCCCCGATTCCTTCGGCATCGCTCGCATAATAGTTCATGCCAAGCAGGAGTTCAAGGGGGTAGGTACTTTTTTTCATAGAAGGGAAAGTGCGCTGGTAATTTTATCAAGGTCTTCACTCTTTGCAGGTCCAAGACCCAGTGCAGTGACCGTGCCGGGGGGGACTTCGGTCAGGCCGGCATCCTGGACCAGGGATGATGAAATCCCGGCTCGTTCGGCGATCACCTTCAGCTCGTACAGCGTGCGCTCGTCATTTGACCTGAGTACAACTTTCTTCTGGCCTTCAGAGAGCCATGCTTTCTGAAGGGATTTATCGGCATTATTGTATGCACCGACAGATGCATGAGCCGCCTGGGCACACCGCTTACCACAGCTCATCTTTACATCATTACGGATGATAAGGCACTGTTTATAACGGAAATCAAAATCGGTTTTGGTCACTGTTTGTATCTGGGCTGGTTTCGGCATGTCAAAATCTCTTTAGTTTATTGTCCGATTAACTTTATCATGGTTCAAATAGTATCCAATTCCATAAAGTCCCCCTCCCTGCAATGCCCAAACAGTCATAATCCCATGAAGCGCTGCCACATCAAGCAGACAAAAGACAAGGTGCAATCCTGGCATGCGGTACCGTGGCAATATTGCCCGGTCTGAAAAATGATGCTGCCCGATTGATCGCAATGCTGTTGCTCGCATGGCGACAAACTTTGGTATGAAATCCCAATAGTGCCATATTCAAACATACGCGAGTCTCGGAGATCTGCGAACAGAACGAAAATATGAAAGTCATTGTCGTACCAAATAAGAAAATATATCCTCCTTAAATACAAGGGGAAATTATGAGGTATCTGATTTTTATCTTATTCATTGCAGCAGTAATATTTACTACCGGATGTACTGGCGAAAAGAGAATGACCGATATCACTTCTAACACTTCTAATCAGACTCCAATCGATTTACACAAGACAGTTGATTTATCAGCATTACAGGCAAAGTATGGAATTTACGGTTCATGTTCAGATGTATCAAGAACTTTTTTGGAGATTTCACAAAATGACGCTATATATAAATGTTCAGACCCGACAAAACCAATACAGTTTGATAACCAGGATTGTTTTTTCAATGGATTCTATATTGACAGTAAAGTCAGGTATGATTTAGCATCATTATCGACTGAAGTTTGTGCAAGAGAGGAAGCTGGAAAAAAATGATACATACCTCCAGAAGATACCTTTCCCTGCTGTTGCCATTAATCCCGGTGCGACATACTGAAATATCAACGGTGCGCCAAGGAATGATCCGGGTATTTGATATTTCATCAATGTAACTTTTTTCCGGTTGCCGTATAGGAACCTCCACCACCGCAGGGAAACACCAACAGAACGCGAATATGAGCTTTTGTATTTTCACCATACTGGAAGAAAAGAATAATGGGTAATCACCGGCTCTGTTCTAACGGTTTTATTTTTATTCATATTTTACCCTCACACCAGAGATGGTCTTTGCCATCTTGACCAGTATAATAATCCGGGTGCAAGCCGGTGCAAAAAATATAACCGGGGTTGTCCTGCCTGTTAAAGCGTCCTTATCTGTTGATAATACCCATACTACAATCACATATCCTTCAAACAGTAAGGTTATACTTAAGATAAATAAAAAATCCTATTTCGTGCTTGGCAGTATTTGACAGGACGCGTGAACATTTGTACAATGGAAAAGAGCGGGCTGAAAGAATTCATCAGGGAGGTGCCCCGGCATGCCGGAAACACAACAAAATCACCGTGAAATTATCATCAATGTAGAGAACCTGGAACATTCGTACGGGGATTTCAAAGCTGTTGACGGTATAAGTTTCTCGGTAAAAAAGGGTGAGATCTTTTCATTTCTCGGACCCAACGGTGCAGGTAAGAGCACCGCTATCAATATCCTCATCACCCTGCTTGCAAAGCAAAAAGGTGTTGCGACTGTAGCAGGATATGATGTAACCAAAGATCCCCAGAAAGTCCGCGAATCCATAGGTATAGTATTCCAGGATATCACCCTTGACCGTGATATGACGGTCTGGGAAATCCTCGAATTTCATGGCAGACTCTATAATATGCCCCTTGAACAACGCAGGAAAAGAATCGAGGAACTCCTTGCGCTTGTCGAGCTGGGAGCAAAGCGGAACGAACGGACAAAAAACCTGAGCGGGGGTATGAAACGCCGGCTTGAGATCGCACGCGGCCTCATGACACGTCCAAAGGTGCTCTTTTTGGATGAACCAACCATCGGGCTTGACCCGCAGACCAGGATGAGGATGTGGGACTATATCAAGGGTGTGAATAACGAGGGTACGACAATCTTTCTCACAACTCATTACATGGACGAGGCAGACCAGCTCTCTGACCGGATCAGCATCATCGATCAGGGCAAACTTGTCATCTCCGGTACATCGTGGGAACTCAAGAACACGCTCGGGAGGGACCTCATCTACCTTGAAACAAATGACAATAACGCGGCAATCCGGCTTTTAAAGAATCTTCCCAGTGTCCGTGATATCACTCCAAAGACAAAAGGATTTGTACTTATGGTAAATGAGGACGGCACGAAGGTATTACCTGTTGTCATAGACGCACTGCGCAATGCGGGAATTGACAGTTCAACAATTAACTTAAAAAAGCCCTCCATGGATGATGTTTTTGTATTCTATACCGGAAAGGAACTCAGGGACGAGCCGACCGGGAAGCATTCTATCCTCACGATGCGTCCGGGAGGGCGATAACATGCCGATGGGATTTACCACGATTTACTGGCGGGATATGATCCGGTTCGTCAGGTTCAAGACCCTGTTGGTCTCTTCCCTTCTCCAGCCAGCTCTCTGGCTTGCATTTTTTGGTATTGCGATGTCCAGCAGTTTTGATACGCTGATGGCTGGCATGCCGGTACCACCTGGAGCCCACAGCGTTGGTTATCTCACGTTCATGGGCGCAGGTATTATCGCCATGACAACACTGTTCACCAGTCTCTTTGGCGGGATTGTAATACTCTTTGACAAAAACTGGGGGCTGATGCGTGAGATTCTTGCAAGTCCGATGAACAGGAATCATATCATCTTCGGGATAGGGCTCTCGGGTGTTACCAAATCATTTATCCAGGCGGTTATAATCATGGTCTTTGGCATCCTTATTGGTGCGGCATTCTTTGCAGGGTTTACACCCGTGGAGATCATCATTGGCGTTGCCGGTGTCCTCGCTTTTGTAGGAATGTTTGCTCTCGGATTCCTCTTCCTCTCAGCCGCAATTGCCATTTCAATGGAGAGTCCTGAAGGACTGCAGGGAGTCACGACTCTTTTAACCATGCCGATATTTTTTGCCAGCAACGCTCTCTACCCGATTGATGCGTTCCCGGAAATTTTGAAAATTCTCTCTATTTACAATCCCATGACACTGCTTATAACCGGAATCCGGTATTTTGCCATAGGCCCGGATTTCATTGCGCTTGGGAAACACTACCACTACACCCAGTCTGATATTCTCCTGTCCTATCTTGGGCTGATGCTCTTTACCGCATTCATGTTCGGACTAGCCTGGTGGCGGTTTAAAAAAGCAGTCGTTACGTGAGACAACAGGCTTTATTTTTACGATTTTTTCATGAGGAATCGATGGTACGACACTGCAGAATCATTCAATAGTCCGGCAGATGAACTCTAGTGGTATATTCCGGAGCTTGGAATGGTGCACGTACTGGTCTCGCCGCTGAACTGGGGTCTTGGTCATGCAACCCGTGATATCCCGATTATTCAGAACCTGCTTGATCATCACCATGATGTGACGATTGCAGCGGCGGGAAATGCACTGTCCGTCCTGGAACAGGAATTCCCTGACTGCCGGTCAATCCATTTTCCTGATTATCCCGCTCCCTACAGTACAAGCCGGTTTTTTCTTCCGAAATTTGCAGTTTCCCTGCCGTTTATGCTCAAGGCAATTTCCGATGAACGGAAAAATCTGAATGCAATTCTTACAAAAAACCGGTATGATCTTATTATCAGTGACAACCGGCTGGGTGTTTATTCCTCAAAAATTCCTTCAGTCTTTATCACCCACCAGCTCCATTATCACCTGCCCATAATCTTCTGGCCGGTTGAGCTCCTCGCACTGGTGATGAACGGGTACCTGCATGGCAAATTCAGGCATGTTATTGTACCCGATAATCCTCCGGGTGCACAAGCGCTGGCCGGAAAACTTTCCCGGCCCGGGACCGATGAAACAAAAAAAAGAGTATATTTTTCCGGTATCCTCACAAGCACCCATAAACGCGATATCGGGCAGGATCTTGATTTTCTCGTTATGATTTCAGGACCTGAGCCCCAGAGGAAACGGCTTGAAGAGATCCTGTTTGGTCAGATCCACACGATTAAGGGAACCAGTGTCATCCTGCTTGGCAGTCCCAAAAACCACAATATTCAGACGCGATCCGATAACTGCAGGGTTATTCCCTACGCATCAACACGGGAAAAAGAATATCTCATGAACCGGGCGAAATTTATTATTTGTCGTTCAGGATACACATCAATCATGGAGATTGCAGAGCTTGGAAAGAACCAGGCCCTGTTCATCCCGACACCCGGGCAGACTGAGCAGGAATACCTGTCATGGTATTATGAAAAAAAGGGGTGGTTCCATTCACAAAACCAGTACAGGCTCAATCTTTTAGAAGATATCAGGATCGCACAGCAACCGCATTACACAGGATTTCCTGCTGTATCCAGGACTGAGGAAAATGTAAAACGGCTCTATGACGAGGTATTTGCATATTATCTTGATTGATTGCATGTATACCTGGTAATGAATAACCAGGCAGTATATAAATAAGGAAACCCCCATTTCCATGGACGATCTGGTAATAACGGGAGTATTAGGCCTCATCGGGCTCTTCATCGCAGCTATCATGCTTCTTTTGGGTATATTCGTAATTGCAGGACTGATAGTTACTCTGATTGTAACCGGAGAGTATGGTGTAACCTCTGTCATAGTACTTGGCATTTTTATTACCGGATTTCTCTATATTGAGACCGGTTGCTGGCTGCATAAAACAGATCGGATATGATAATTTTTTTCTCATTCCCATTACCCGGCAATCCGGTAACCGGCTCATTGTTCCCGTTTCCAGCATCCCCACTGCTCATATCATCATTGATGTGGCTGTATTTCATCCCATAGAACCGATAGATTGGCAGATCGATAAGAAGCCAGATAACGAAACGCAGATGCGTAACAAACAGCAGCAGGAGGATCAGGACCCCCCCCCACGGAAATTTTGGTATCATACCAAATCTTATTCAATAGTAATGGTACAGAAAATACTATGGAAATGACTGATGGTCTTGAGCTCCCGGCGAAAAAGGTGGAGTATCTCAAGTACCTCTTTGGCCGGAATACAGCGGTGAAAACAAATGACCTTGCCTCACGTTTCGGAGTCGACCCGTCAACCATCACAAAAACAATCAATGAACTTGCAGAATCCGGGTATATCACCCATACACCCTATCATGGAGTCTGACTTTCAGACGAGGGAAAACGGTATGCAGAATTTTGCATAAAACGGCACCGGATACTTGCCCTTATGCTGGCTCATTACGGACTTTCGGATGAAAGGGTATGCAGCGAAGTCTCACGTTTTGAAGGTCTTGTCTCCCGGTACGCTATCGATCGCATATGTCATGCAATGGGACATCCGCGTCAGGGTATCTGCGGGAAAATAGCTCATGATGCCTTATGTCGTGAGTGCAAGGTACAGGATGCCTAATCAAAAAAAGAACTGTCCCATCGGAAGATTTGGGAGGGACGATCGTCAGCATGTAATCCATTTCTGATCATATACCTGATCTGAACCTCATTACCTGTTACGCAGAAAATCAGCGATCCTGCTTTTCAGGTTTGAGACCACAGACAAAATTTATCCTGCTCATCCTCGTTATTCTCATGGTCACCCTGACAAGAGACGGTGTCATTCTTGCCGGGCTGTATCTGGTCATCCTCGGTGCTTATACCGCCGCTCACCTTCCGGTCCGGAGACTGTTTGCCTGGTATATCCTGCCGGCTCTCTTCGTCCTCTCGCTGGTTGGCATCATGGCATGGAGCGGTTCAGGAACGCATGAGGTATCTCTCATCGTAAGGGGATGGTGATAGTGGAATGCAAAAAACCGTTGTGGAAAATTTTATAAAAATTAATTTTTAGCTGGGCCTGTACCCGAGAGCCTGAACTAACACGATAAGCTCCCTCACCTGATCTTCCTGTTTTCTTGTCAGCTTCCTGTCCTTCTGGATCAACCTCCCCATCCTGACAATCTGCAGCCGCTGGTCGTGAGAGATGTCTTTTGAGTGATGTGCCCATTTGAGCAGGTCAAACCATTGCCTGCGATTTATAGAAAACATTCCGGCAGGCATCATTTCGCCTGTTTCATCCGGAACAGTATCGGTTTTTTCTTCTTCAGGTTCTTCCCCGATGGTATCGCTAATTCGCTTATCAGCCTCAGAAATACCCATAGCATCTTCAACCACGTTTGATGGAGAATCAGGGGTTGCGGGAGATACTTCTTCTGAACTCTCTTCGCTCTCCGGCACAGGAGAGGGTTGTATTTCATGGGGAGGTACGACCGCAAGTAATAGGGGTGCAGGCTCTGAAATCGTAAGAGGTTCCGGCTCTTTTGGGATAACCGCCTGGGAAAGTGACTGCTCCAGACGTTGTCGTTCTTCAACGGCCGCGGCAAGCTGTTCGTCACTGGTCATATGATCCTCCCACTCGTTGGCAAGTGCCGTTCTCGCCTGATCAAGTTCGGTAGTAAGGGCCTGGACTTTTTGTTCTGCCTGCAATTTTTCCTCAGTCAGGATCGTGACCTGATTTTCAAGGGAGTTCTGCAGGTCGCATAAACTTTCGAGATCCTTTTTAAGATCCAGGATCTTTTCGGCCCTGTCATGTTCCTGACGCTGCTGTTCGTCAGTTACCGCGTGAAATTCCTTTTCAAGCTGTTCATGTTCCTGAGCCACCCCTCTCGTTTTTTCTTCTGCGGCCAGTCGCAACCTCTGTTCGTTTTTGAAGAACTCATTCAGCTTGTCCCGTTCATCAACAGCTCTTTGAAGATCCAGCTCAACACGCTCCATCGTCTGCACGACTCCCTCCAGGCTCTCATCACTGGTCCGGTGCAGACTTCTCTCGCTTTCAAAGGCCGCTTTCACTTTTTCTAATTCTTCAATAAGCGAGCGCACCTGCAGTTCGGATTGTTCCCTGCCCTGAGATGCCAGATTAAGTTCATTTTCATACGCTTTGTTCTGTATTTTTGCGATCTCAATCTCCCTCTCAAGCGTTGTCCGGGTGGCAGTTGCCTCATCCAGATCCCGTTTCAGTTTTATAAAGGTCACTTTGTACGAATCCAGGTCTGTTTTCACCAGTTCTTCCGTATTTTCCTTTTCAGCAACAGCTTCTGTGAGATTCTGCCTGAGAGATGTTATCAGGTCCCGTTCATGTTCAAGAGCTGCCTTTACCTGCTCCAGTTCATCAGCGAGCACCTTCATCTGGTGTGAAGACTGTTCCTCAGTCTGAGAGGCCAGGTTCAGCTTCTCTTCAGATGTCCGGGTCTCTGCTTTTGCTGCATCGAGATCACGCTCAAGCGCTGTCCGGGCTGCAACTGCTGCATCCAGATCGTTTTTCAGGCCTGCAAGTGCTGCCTTTACCTGCTCCAGTTCATCGGTGAGAGCGTGTACCTGCTGCCCGGATTGCTCCCCAGTCTGAGAGGCCAGGTTCAGCTTCTCTTCAGATGCCCGGGTCTCTGCTTTTGCTGCATCGAGATCACGCTCAAGTGCTGTCCGGGCTGCAACTGCTGCATCCAGATCGTTTTTCAGGCCTGCAAGTGCTGCCTTTACCTGCTCCAGTTCATCGGTGAGAGCGTGTACCTGCTGCCCGGATTGCTCCCCAGTCTGAGAGGCCAGGTTCAGCTTCTCTTCAGATGCCCGGGTCTCTGCTTTTGCTGCATCGAGATCACGCTCAAGTGCTGTCCGGGCTGCAACTGCTGCATCCAGATCGTTTTTCAGGCCTGCAAATGCTGTCTTATTCGAATCCAGGTCTGTTTTCACCCGCTCTTCACTTTTTTCCCTGTCGGCAACTGCATCTGCAAGATCTTCCCGGAGGGATGTTGTTATTGTCTTTTCATGTTCAAGTGCTGCACTGGCTGATTCATACTGTGTCTGCAGTTCACGGAGTTGCCGGCTGAGATCATCCATCGCAGATCGAAGCGATGATTCCAGCTGTTCTTTGTCCAGCCTGAGTGTTCCAGCCTGATTTTCTGCAGATATCCGCAGGTTTGCCTCTGCTTCGAGCTCATTCTTCAACCGGGTCAGATCCTGATTCTGTTGTTGTGCAGTCTCGCTGAGACTGTCAATTTTTTGGGTCAGGTCCTGTTCAGATTGCGTTTTAGCGAGTACTATCGCTTCAATCTCCTGCTCTGCAGAGGTTGCCCGGCTTTTCTCAATTGATAAGGCGGATTTCAGCTGTTCGAGTTCACCTGTTACCGTATGGAGTGCCTTTTCTGCAAGCTCTTTTTGCGGAACGAGCAGCTCTATCGTGCATTCCAGAGAGGTACCATGAATTTTTTCTTCATCAAGTTCAGTCAGTACTGTTTCAAGAATTGTTTTTGCAGTATCAAGTTCAGCTGAAAGTTCAGAGATCTGTTGCATGAGTGTGGCGAGTTCAGAACCGTGAGATATCTCAATGTCCTTAATTTCCTGGACAATTGAGCGAAGGTTTTCCTCATAGGTGGCAAGGAGGGCCTTATTTTCTTCAAGTTCCCGTACGAGCTTGTCGATCTCTTCTGTCTTTTGTGCAAGAAACTGTTCTTTCTCCTCAAGCTCACCGGTGAATGTGATAATCTTATGTTCTTTTTCCCGGAGTGCCGCATTGGCACTATTGATGAAACGGGTTTGTTCTGTGAATCTTTCTTCAAAATGAAGTGCAGATTCTGAAAGTGCTTTATGTTCCGTTTTTATATGGGATAATTCCGATGATTTGTTGGCAGCAATCTCAAAGGACGAGAGGAGAAATTCAAGGAGTTTCCGCCGGTTGGCTGCTACTACATAGATCCGGTCATCATGACTGATCTTGAACTGCGTTTTGATCTGATCAGGGGTCTGGCGCTCCACAGAAGTGCCGAGCATGCTTTCAATAACCGAAAGGCAATAAGAAAGATCCATCGGATACGGCATGAAGTTATCCGCATTACAGTCCAGTACTTGTAAAAGGTCGGAAATAGTGGATGCACCAGTAAGGATTAAAACAGGAATAACCCAGAGATCCTCATCTGCCTTTATCTGGCGGCAGACTTCAAATCCTTCCTCACCAAGGGTCGTAGTATCACAGATAAGAAGGTTTGGTTTCCCCCGACGGAGTGACTCGAGAAGATAGTTACCATCGGTAAAGAAGGTAACACGGTATCCCTTTTTCTCCAGGTTCTCCGTAACCATTGAGGCTACGGTCTCGCTTATACTTAAAACGAAAATGTCAATGTCACTTTCGTTTACAGCTGAAGGTGGATCATTCATTGTAATCTCTCTTACTCTATTAGAAATTCAAAATATTATGTTCCTGTTTATATGATCTTGTATACTTCAATAATAGCATTTCTGGTTGAATTGACAATACCGTTATCTTTTAATTATAAAATCGGGACACATGTACGCATGACCACAGATTGAATGGTAATTAAAAATCGGGCATTTAAAACAAGCGGTACCATCAGCATGTAAAAAAAATTCCGTTCATAAAAACTATATTTTTAGTATATTGCCTGACTTATTCCAGGTATTGATTAAGGTTTAAAAATCAATCATTACACCAGAGGGTTTGGCTGGTTATCTCCAAGGGCAGGCAGCCTGGTGGGTTTGACCAGGACCGGCTCATCTGACTGCCGGATTTTTTCAAGGATGAGTAATTTCCCTTTCTGTGTCATCGCAAATACCGGAACAGAAATACCGGCCTGGAGAAGTGCCCCCGCACCGCCCAGTTCCCTTATGGTCTTTGACGCACAGGAAGTCACCAGATCTGATACAAAAACCAGTGATTCTGCTTCATCCCAGGAGAGACCGGTTACATGGACTGCAAATATCAGGGTATCAGGATGGATCCGATGGATAATTTCCGCAGTTTCCGGTCTGGCTACGGTAACTGCGATATTCCGATACCCTTCCGACACCGCGAGTGCTACTCCTGCCAGCTGGTCAATCCTGGCATGGTCCCGGTCAAGGATTATTCCCCCACCCTGCTCAATGCGATCCATGACTGATCGGTAAGGAGATGTTTTTACGAGCCCGGACATCCTGCCCCCGATTCCCTGCGCCATTTCGGGTTTTGTCACAATAACCGTTCCGGCACCATCACATGCAAGAACCGCGGCATCAATTAAACCCGATAAAAGACCAAAGCTTAACAATTCCGAGGCACCGAACCCGACAAATTCCCGGGTATCAAGTACCTGCCTGTCCGGAGTACACATTCCAAATGTTTTTATCCGGTGCTCGATATTTGCTTTGACGGCATCTTTTGTTATTGCAGGGATCGGGAAACCAAATCGTTTCGCAAGAGGACAATCGGTGATCTGTGCCTCGCCGACTTCAACTACCCTGCTGTTCCTGATAACAACGCGGCTCCGCCCGATTGCTTCGATAATATGGTCGCTGTTTTCTTCTTCCATATGCACTCATCCCTGGAATACTAAGTGTCAGGAATTATTTGTTCCTCATGGATAAGGATTATTGCAAGCCGGCAAACCTGCAATCCCATGATTGCGGTGTCCAAACTGATATGACAGAACAGTGACGATGCATATACATGGATGCGGCTCTTCGGTATCAGGAGATTGATATGCTCCGCGGTATCGCCATCCTCATGATGATACTTTTTCATACCCTTCTTGATCTGAATTTTTTCATGATTTATCCGGTAGAGATTTCAACAGGATTCTGGCGGTATTTTGCATTTGCGACAGCATCCCTGTTCCTCCTGATCGTCGGCATATCGTTAACGCTGAGCCGGACACGGGCAAAAAGAGTCATTTCAGGACATGAGCTGGTGCAAAAATTCGTACATCGCGGCACTGGTATTTTTCTTCTCGGTCTCGTTGTAACGGCAGGCACATGGCTGTATCTTAAGGAGGGGTTTATTGTCTTTGGTATCCTGCACCTCATCGGAGTGTCAATAGTAATCTCACCGCTCTTTTTCCGGTTTAAAAAATTAAATGCTGTGCTGGGTCTTCTTTTCATCGCTGTCGGTATTTTCTTTTCCACTATTACCGGACCGATCTGGCTGCTTCCTCTGGGTATTCACCCGGCTTGGTTCTATTCGTTGGATTACGAACCACTCTTTCCCTGGTTTGGTGTCGTGCTGATCGGGATGGGACTCGGGGAGTACCTCTACCCTGAGAACGTGAGACGGTTTGCTCTTCTGCAGATCCCTTCAGTTTTCATGCAGCCTCTGGCATTTCTGGGGCGGTATTCTCTGATGATTTACCTGATACACCAGCCAGTAATCATTCTTCTTCTTGCAGCTCTGACCGGTGTAAAGGTACTCTGACACCCTGTCCCTTTAGATCGTGAAAATATCTAAAAAACCCCGGTGTGCCGGAGTCTGTGAACCGCAGCAGGTGCCTGACCATGATTCGTATATCCGGAAAAGTAATTAACCATCAGTTCCGGTTCTTAAATTTGTAGTGAGAGAATGCCGTATACTCTCATGATCGCTCCAGGCTCCATGAGAGTAAAAAGTGTTCACGCGTGCTTTTCTGATGATGAGTTTTGTAACGAGGATGCTTTTTCCTGAATACTATTTTATGCTAAAAAGAGCGGGACATCCTTTAATTTTGTGGCGTCAAACAACCCCCGGTCCGTGATCCTCAAAGCCGGAATCACGGTAAGGGCAAGAAACGAAAGGTACATGAACGGATTATCAATACTGCCCATATTCCTGGTAATCGCATGGATATCCTTGAGCCGCTGAGCGACTTTGGAATAGGGAAGCGTTGACATCAGCCCACCGCACTCGAGCGGGAGGACTGTCTTTGTATTCCCGACAACCGCGACTATCCCGCCTCGCGAACGGATGACTGCGTCAATTGCATTCAGGATATCTGTATCGCTTGTCCCCACCGCAATGATGTTATGAGCATCATGGGAAACGCTTGATGCAATAGCCCCACTCTTCAGCGAGAAACCGTGGACAAGACCCACACCGGTTTTTTTGTCGATATACCGGTTGCATACCACCAGCTTCAGGATATCACGATTAAAATCGGGTATGTCCTGATATTTGATATCGAACCGGAGAGACTCAGTGCTGATCTGATGGGGAATGAGCCCGATTACCCGGGCTTCTCCACTCCCATTAATCCGGATTGCATCTGCAGAAGGTAGTGAGCACCCGAAGGATGACGGTAAGGTACCGGGATTTGAACGTTCTGATAAGAAGACCTCCTTTCCCATCACAAATACTTGTCTGACATTGAACTGCAGCAGGTCATCAACAACACAGAAATCTGCCCTCCGGCCAGGAGTTAATGCCCCACGATCAGACAGACCGAAACGTTCTGCAGCAGAAAGTGTCGCCATTCTCAGGGCAAGATTACGGTCAAGCCCGCATTCTATTGATTTTCGTATGCACCGGTCTATATGTCCTTTCTCATACAGTACATCGACATGGCAGTCATCAGAGCAAAAACAACAGCGGGATACAGTATCCCGGGTAACCATGCCAATAAGATCTTCAATATTGTGCTCTGTTGAGCCTTCGCGGATAAAGATATACATACCGCGCCGGAGTTTTTCTTCGGCCTCATCTCTTTTTGTACATTCATGATCACTTTGCATACCGGCAAGGATATAGGCGTTAAGATCATTTCCCGTGAGCAGGGGGGCATGGCCATCGCGGATATCAAAGAGCCGCAGTTTTTCCCTGATGGTGGGATCTGCAGCAAGGACACCGTAAACGTTCATCATCTCTCCAAGGCCCAGAATACCTTCACGCCCAATATACTGTTCAAGATCCTGCGCTTCGAGAGTCGCACCTCCCACATCTGTTGGCGTCGCAGGTACACAGGCAGGAAGAAGATACAAAATATCGATTACAGCACCTTCCCGTTCAGCAAGCATGTACTCTATTCCCCGGGCACCCGCAACATTTGCGATTTCATGCGGGTCAGCAATAACTGTAGTCGTTCCATGAAGAGCAACGAGACGGGCATATTCAGAAGGTACGAGAAGTGAACTTTCAATATGGACATGAGCGTCTATCAGACCGGGGATAATATACGAACCCGAAACATCATACGCTGTTTTTCCCGTGTAGTTTCCGATACCCAGAATCAGTCCGTTTTTGACAGCGAGGGTCCCCTGGTCCCAGGTACAGGAAAAGGGATTGAATATCACAGCATTTTTAAATACACTATCCGCGGGCGTGAGACCCCGGGCTGCATCAAGCATATCCTTTGAAAAAATTTCCATCAATCACACCACGATGTCACGAATCACCGCGGTTTTCCGCTCGCCATTGTGGATAAGATAAACATAGAGTTTGTAGGTGCCGGGTTTGAGCGTACCGGGGATAAGGACTATGTTATTGCCAGCGTCCAGTTTCACCGGATGCATGATGACCGTGTGCTCCTGCTGCACAATGCCATTCACCTGGTATACAGTAACCTGCACAAACGCATCGGAGGCTTCCCCGGGATTATATATCATTGCTGAAAGTCCGTCATTTTTATAACTGACGTCTCCAATGCTCATGGATACACAACCGCAAAGTAATAAAAAAAGAACTAAAAGAGCCAGTTCGGTTGTGATAATCTGCATATTCCCGGACATTAATCTGATGTAAATTTTTTGGCACTTAAACTTTTGGTACTATTCATACTAAAATACGGTCGACCTGAAACCCTGAACACTTGAATGCACTGGTTTTTTGGATATTGGAGAAGATGAAAAAGGACGCTGATCTGCAAGGAAGTCTATTTTTTTTGTTTTTTTCGTACGCACATTTTTAGTATACCTCTAAATTGTCACGCAATGAATCATATTTAAAAAAAAGTCTCCTGGAGAAAAATCCGGATCAGGGACCGCACCAACCCGGTTTTCCTTTCATTTTCTTTGAGCGCTCAATAACGAATAGTGGAGTGAATCAGACAAAAATGACTGATGTGGGTTGCAGGGTATCTGGCTGGTTCTAAAGTTTTTCAACGGTAACCCGCACACGGTCACCAGCTTTTACCAGGTGCCCTTTTGGAATATCAATGTTAAACCAGAGAGCATTCGGATTTTCCTGCGTAGGATCCTGGGACATCAGACAATCTTTGAATTCATTAATATCTGCAACAAATTCTATCTCAGATTCAAACTCAAGAATTTTTTCCATAATAAAAAAAGATTTGAGGGCGCTTTTTATTAAATCGCCCGCGGCGTGACCATCCACGTCGTACTGTTCGAATAGCTCCAACGAATGATGTCGAGTTCCTTGCAGATATCTGCAAGGATCGCCATGTTTGTTCCTACCTCTTTTGGGGATAAGCCGAGTTCTTTTGCAATATATTTTGATTTGAAGTAGTGTTTCCCCTTGGTTATACCCGAACTAAGGTACTGAACAATTTTGTGCTGGGTCTCATTGTATGTTTCACGTAGTTTTTTTGTTGTTGACATGTTGTGCCTCAGCATTTAAATCTCATATAGAACAAATTGTATATATAATTATCTGATTGTTCTGGTTAAAGAATCTGCCTTTTTTGTTTTACTGCACTAATAATTGACCAGAAAAATATATCTGGCGCGCGGATTGAGCGGATTATCGTGGACCCGATTTACAAGCACTCCTGACATTTAAGAGGTTATACATTGAGTTTTATTAAAAACAATGATAATTATTTTCATTTTTGAATGTCTGCATCCGATATTTTACCGATGAGTGCTTCGAGGACCACATCGCGCATACCTTCCACGAATTTTATACTGCCAACCACAAGGTGCCCGCCACCACTGATTCCACCGCCGGGTATCTCGTTTCTGAGTTCCCTGACCATCTTTGGAATATTCATGAGCACACCACGTGAACGCAGCACTGCGAAGTCCGGACCAAAACCAATGGTGACAACGGGTTTTCCTGCATTCTGTTTGCAGAGCCGGTCATGCACTTCTCCGGAAGTTTTGCCGGGCGGGGGGAAGGTGAACTTATGTGCATGGATTTCTACGTCAATAAGGAAGAGATGTGCTTCGTTTTTGAGGACTCTTTGGACGACATGAGGCATGCTGGCGCTCATCTGGTCTTCGATCATAAAATTGGCTCCTTCAACAAGGAGCGAGACAAGTTTCCTGTGACGTTCAGGGTTACCGGTAAGGTTCAGGATATCCTTGATAATCTCCCTGCCGTCATTAAACCGGAGCCAGAACTGCTCGTAGTCAAGCGCAAGTGCAATATCCTTGCATACCTGTTCAGGATACTGATCGTGAACCAGTGTCAGAAAGAGGGCACGTTCGGCCGCTTCGCTCCGGTCACCCACACCAGCAACAGCCGGGAGGTGCCGGATAAGACGTTCAACTTTGGGATTAATCAGCCGTGCGACTTCGGTGCCAAGCATTCCGGCAGTAATACCGAAGTCTCCTCCCGCGTGGTACGGATTGACATGCGCTTTAAGGTATTTGTTGATTGTCGCGTCAGGGTGATGATGGTCGATCACGACAAAGGGTATATCGTAAACGCTGGCAATCTTGTAGGCAGGTTCATCCTCTTCAGTAGATCCATTATCGGTGAGAAGAACCAGCGGCATCTTCTGCCCGTACCTGATATGGTCTTTTAACGAAAAATCAAGGTCACGGGTGATATCTTCAATTTCATAGAATGGTGCTTTTGAAGGGGCGCGTTTGAAAAGGTAGTAATCAGCATCAAAGTCACCACCACTGTCCTTGATCAGGGAGACAACGGCCTGTTCTATGGCGACCGCAGAACAGATGCCATCAGCATCT
The DNA here is from genome assembly GCA_964457995.1 of uncultured Methanoregula sp. Classification (GTDB taxonomy): domain Archaea; phylum Halobacteriota; class Methanomicrobia; order Methanomicrobiales; family Methanospirillaceae; genus Methanoregula. The sequence goes on from CAYWHL010000001.1 coordinate 17,423, forward strand.
GCATGATGACGCAGGATGATCGGCTGAGATGTGAAGACCGCTTTCCGGATAATTTTAGCGATCTTCCTCATCTCCGGGCGGAGCTTTTCCATAACGTCGCTTTGCACAAGCAATGGGATGTTTTCAGGTTCGGATCGTGCATCCAGCGCTTTTTCAATTCTTATTTTAACTGCTGCTGCATCCTCATCCATGAGAACAGAAAGGGAATCGACTTCAATCTGCAGCTGGTTATTCCGCAGCATCACTTCACCGACGATTTTGACAATGCCATCAAGTTCTGCTTCAGGATATGCCCGGACTCCGGCTTCCACAAAAGCTGCAGTATTCTGGGTCCCGGTCTCGTCAACAATGGTGAAAATGGTAGGGCCGCTCGTCTGCTTGATCTGCGCAATCTCCCCTTCAATTGCAACCGTTTTTCCAACTTTGCCGGCGAGATCAGAAATGCTGACTACAGTTGATTTGCGATCAACGGTCTGCACCTGATATACCTGAATAAGTACTTCTTCCAGATCGATATTGCCATTCGGGCGGATCTGGCGAACCCTGACGAGGACAGGATCGCGTTCCTTGTGTTCTGCCTTGATATTGCTCTTGTGCACAAGACCCTTAATCCGGTCGTTTATCTGTGCAAACATACCAAACGTAGCAAAACCCTGCACTTTTGCCTGATATATCTTTCCTTCTTCGACATCAGCGAGGTCGCATCCCGCACCCAGCCGATAGACAATCACATCGTTATTTTCCATAGTTCTTTTCTCTCCACACACAGCGAAGCGTACCTTTGGTCTGCATTGTTGCTATTATTAATAATGCTGCACCATAATGCTGCACCATTGTATAAAGAAACAAGGCTGATTGGTTATCATTAGCTGTATTTACGTTAAAGTTCATTGTATCCATCCCCATTGCATAGCAGTAAGAATTTACCCTTTGGCAAAGAAGCTTTTTTTATGTCGGTTCAGATGCATTAAGCGCGATTTCTTTGTAGGTACCTTTGTCACGGTATGAGGAGGTACACGTCCATTTCACTTGTCTTTATAAACGGCATGAAAGACCAGTTTAATTACGGTGAATGCATACTGAGCCATTCATACTTTTGATCAGGGAAGAATTTTTTTTGGGCACGAAAAAAATTTTTTAAATTTCATCCCGGAATGTAACTTCGATCATATCAAGATCGTTGGGTGCAACAACTGAGCCTGAAAATTTTTTCTTTGCGTCACTGATATGTGACTGCGCATCCGGGTATCGTGAACTGGTGTGGACAAGAACAAGGATCCGTGCATTGAGTACTGATGCTGCTTCTCCGGCCTGTGCAGCTGTTGCATGATAGAATTCGGACCCGCGCTCTGCTTCCGACTCATCATAGGTTGCATCATGGATCAGGAGGTCAGCATCATGAGCGATGTCCCTGATATTCATGTGAATGGCTCGCGTATCTCCGGTATACACGATTTTGCGACCCGGCCTTTTGGGCCCCATCACCTGTTCAGGCCGGATTTCACGCGCATCGTCCCCCGTTCCCAGCCTGATGATCTCACCCCGCTGAAGTCTTCCAAAAAGGGGACCTGGGGGGACACCCAGCCCGATTGCCTTTTCACGGTTGAACCTGCCCGGCCGTGGATCTTCTTCAAGAATATAACCAAGAGAGGGAATTCCGTGTTTTGCTAAAAAGGCAGTAATTGTATAACCATTAAAACGCACCCAGGAACCCTGACCGAGCTCGACAGATACTAAGGAGAATTTGAGATGGAATCGTGCAACCTGCTGCAGGATACCGACAAATTCATGTACCCATTCAGGGCCGTAAATGGTGAGCGGTTCAGTCCTCCCGTTAAAAGACATAGTCTGGATGAGTCCGAAAAGACCGAGGAAGTGATCTGCATGCCAGTGGGAGATGAAAACTGCATTTACTAAAAAACCGCACCGCGAACGCATCATCTGCTGCTGGGCTCCTTCCCCACAGTCAAAAAGGAGTGTATCGGAACCTCGCCGTATCATAATGCAGGACGGGTTACGCTGAGAAGTCGGAAGTGCCCCGGCTGTACCAAGGAAGTAGACATGCAGTGTTTCACCGCTCATAAAAAGCATCTCCGGAACACGGCAAGACTTTTCTTTGCCTCATCGATTGATTTTCCTTCAATAACAACTACTCCACGATACTCAGCAGCAATTCTTTTTCCGACTGTTGCCCATGGAATCGTTCCTTCCCCCAATGCAAGATGTTCATCGGACATGCCATTATTATCATGAATATGGATATGATGAGCTTTTTTTACACACGCAAGGAAATTGTTTACTTTCCCGATAGTATTCGCATGACCGAAATCAAAGGTCATACCAATACCTTCAATTCCTTCCGTCATCCCAATGAGTTCTTCAGGGAGCCGGCAGAGAAATTCCTTGACACCAATCATATTTTCAAGACATGCGAGCACCGAATGTTCCTGTGCATATTTCCCAATCTGCCTGAGGGCTTCCTTCTGGAGATCCCATACTTTCTGGGGCATCAGTTTGCCGACGGGAGAAAGATAACCGGGGTGAATTGTAACCCTGTCAGTGATTGCCGATGCATGTTCGATGCAGGTACAAATCTGCCGTATGGATTCGCGCCATATCGGATCGTTGAGTGTAGCAAGGTTCAGGTCACCATACGGTGCATGTACGCTGATTCCCAGACGCGTTGTTGCAATCACCTCTTCAATTTTTGAAAAACATGAAGGATTATCAAGACGGTAATTACCATCTCCCACAATCTCCCAGCCAGAATATCCTGCCTCTTCAATACCATATACCCAGGAGATGTCATCCCATACTTTTGCCGAAGATGAAAAATATGGCCGGATATTCATGGATTACACCCGGTCCATTTTGAGAATCCGGTGAACTTCATTAGAAAAATCCTCAAGCGTTTTTTCATTGCTTATATGAATGTCAGCACCCTGCATGGCTTTTTGCAAACCCCAGCCCATCTCACGTATATCGCGCCGGTGAAGTTCATCGGCTGATTCGAAATCATCGGAACGTCCCCGTGCCTTAATCCGGGCCAGTCGTGTCTCAAAAGAGGAATCGATACTGATAAGGGTAAAACCGGGAAAAACCCTGCGAAACAGCGTTACTTCTGCGTCTCCCCGTATACCATCGACAAGTACGAGTGGCGCAGTCTGACGCTGTATTTCAGGAACACAGAGATGCGCGATTGCGTCCATACCTCGTTCCTGCCGGAGTTTATTTGCTATCGCCCCGAGATTTGCATCGGTGGGGTCAAGTCCGCGCTCTTTTACGGCTTTCCGGATCATATCACCCATGACTATCACAAGGATGCCCATCCCGTCAGCGATCTTTGAAAACTCGCCTTTACCGCTTGCGGGAAGCCCGACGACGCCGATTACTTTCATATGAGATCTCTCCATGTTCTTTTGTCCGGATACGCACTGGTTTTGCCAGTTTATCAGCAATTTCTTTAATTTCATGCAATGTCAGTGGCGGATACTTTTCCTGTTGTATTTGTTTTTTGTAAATATATTCCCCTTCGGTCATTCCCGGTGATGCGGGGAATAGTACTGGCATTTTATGCTCTCCCTGCTGAAGAACCAGGGATACATCCCCGATTTTCCGGGAAATTTCCTGCAGATATTCCTGGTTCTCATAAAAAATCGTGAAAACCACTTCCAACTCATTCAGCGTTTTTAATTCATGTGCTTTTTTGCACAAAGCAATTGATTTTAACACATTTCTTTCATAATTTTCTTTAACGGATGGATAATAACCGCCAGTCCTGCCGGTATATCCTTCCCAGGTTGTTTTGTAATCGATCGCTATTTTATCTGCCAGACCCTGAGACAGCAAAGATTTAAGCGTATCGGGAAAAAAACCATTTGTCTGTAGCCCGACGGCAAGGTGCAGTTTTTTCACATACTGCGCAAGAGCGATCAATCCTTCCTTCTGCATGGT
>CAYWHL010000001.1:21476-53358 GCA_964457995.1 uncultured Methanoregula sp.
GGTGCAGTTTTTTCACATACTGCGCAAGAGCGATCAATCCTTCCTTCTGCATGGTCGGTTCACCACCGGAAAAAATAACCCCGCTGATAAAGGGGGAGGAAGACCGTATCATTTCAAAAATTTCTTCGATTTCACGCCTATCCTCTCCCCCCTGAATTTCCTCATTCTGGCAATACGAACAGCGGAGTGGGCATCCCCGTAAAAAAACCGTGCACACGGATTTGCCCCGCCAGTCGATGGTCGATAATGAAACAAATCCTCCGAAATTTACCTGGATAAAATCACCGTTCCTAGTATTTTGTAAGGAGGTTATTTTAGTGTATTGAGTCGCTACCGGAGGTTTTTTATGCACCTTACGCAGGATCCCCGCCACACCGGTAAATCCCGTTTTCAGTCACAACCATATTCATTTTAATATCATTAGGCTCGCAGGGAACACGTTCGGTTTCCAGGCACGTGAATGCAAGCCCGATTTTTTTAATATGGGGATGATCAGAGAGGAACCGGTCATAATATCCCGCCCCGTACCCAAGCCGGTTACCGGATTGATCAAAAGCCAGCATTGGCACGACTATCGCTTTAACCTCCCCGGGCTGTGCAGGGATCTCATTTCCAACAGGTTCACAAACGTGAAAGGTGCTCCTGACCAGTACAGAAGTATTCCCGATATAGGAAAGTCGCAGGGTTCGTGTATCCCTTTCAATAATCGGGACGATTACCCGCTTCCTGCTGGAGATGAGATGATCGATAAGGTCCTTCGTGTTTACCTCCAGCGGCTTTGAGACATAGACCATAACAGGATCGATACCATCGAGGATGTCGAGCAGGAACCTGCAGATGCACGCACTTTTTTCTTCAATTTGTGCCGGTGAGAGGGTGGACCGTATTGCACGTGCATGATGGCGCAATATTTTTTTTTGGACCTGGAGACTGGTTTTTGGCATGGTATAATACTATTATTTGGGAGGGCTATCCAATAATCCTGATGTTTGTGACGTATTGAGAACTATTAAAAAATGACGTAATAAAAAATAATATGTGCCATATCAGAATGTGAAATGCCGGTTGACGATTTTTATCGCACAGTAATCCCCGCACATGGTGCAGGCATCAGTGTCTGCCGGCATCCGTTCATTCCTGATTGCCCGTGCACGGGGTGCATTAATGGCAACGGCAAACTGGCGCTCCCAGTCAAGGTCGCGGCGTGCATGTCCCATCTCGAGGTCTGCCTCACGGGTTTTTTTGAGTTTTATCATATCGCCGATATGGGCGGCAATTCTTGAGCTGATAACGCCTTCAAATACTTCCTCGGGTGTCGGGAGTGCAAGGTGCTCGGCAGGAGTCACATAACAGATGAAATCCGCACCGAGTGAGGATGAGATCGCGGCTCCGATTGCTGCGACACGGTCGTCATAGCCGGGAGCAATATCGGTAACGAGAGGTCCGAGCATATAAAACGGCTTGTTGTTGGTGACGCGTTTCATGAGCGTGACATTTGTGGCAATCTCATCGATTGGTACATGCCCGGGTCCTTCAACGATGACCTGGACTCCGTCATTATGTGCCTTATCCGCAAGTTCAGCATTAATTAAAAGTTCCTGGACTGCAGCCCGGTCAGTTGCATCGTGAATTGCTCCTGCCCTCATGCCGTTCCCCATGGAGAGGGTGACTTCATGCTCCTTCATGATCTCGAGCAGGTAATCGAATTCGGAATAGAGGGGATTTTCTTTTTCATTGTGGAGCATCCAGGCAGTCATAAATGCGCCGCCCCGGGATACCAGCCCACCATGCCGGCCCTGGTTCTTTAAACGTTTGATGGTTTCCCAGTTGATGCCGGTGTGGATGGCCATGAAGTTCGTCCCGAGTTTTGCCTGTTCTGCGGTAATCCGGAACAGGTCGTCTTCGTTCATGTTGACAACAGCTCCATCTTTCCGTGCAGCTTCGATGAATGCCTGGTAGAGAGGCACACACCCGACCGACAGTTTTGTATTGGCAATTACCTGCTTACGGATTTCGACAAAGTCCCCACCTGTCGAAAGTTCCATCAGCGTATCTGCACCGGCAAGCTCTGCCTGGCGTGCTTTTTCGAGTTCCTCGGGAATATTGACGATATCTGTTGATGTACCAATAGAGGCGTTCACTTTGGTGCGCAGCCCCTCACCAATCCCGCATATCCTGACTTTCCGGTAAGGAGAGACGGGAATGACAATATGTCCCTGCGCAACCCCGCGCCTGACGAAGTCTTCAGTGACTCCTTCCTGTTTTGCAACGATCTTCATCTCTTCTGTGATGATGCCTTTTTTCGCATCGTTAACAATACTCATATTATACACGTTTCTGTAAAGACAAGATAAAGGCTCGGTTTTTGATTTCTGGACTAAATCTGGCTTGTTAAGTTAACAAGTAAAGTTGATTTTATTTAAGAAAAATATTTTTGTTTTGCAGTCGGTGCAGTCATTCACCGGCTGGTTATTTATGAGGGGGGACTGTATCGGAAAAAAGTCGGTTTTATGCTGACCTGACAGAAGAACACCGCTCTATGTATTAGAAACGTCAATAAAAGTCTCACGGATACACCTGTAGGTTATCCTTTATAGCGGAAGAATGCCATCTGCGGTAATCTTCTCATAGATAGTGAATCGTCAGACGCATCGTACACCCATTCAGTTATTTCACCGGTAGCTGATCGCGTTGAATAGAGACCACGATCTGTCTTTGTCCAGTTCCCGGTATCAGTCGTTACCCCGTAATTTAAAAAAAAATTCGTGGAATAAAAAGTCTTGTTTTCATAAAAAATCATGTGGCGGTCTGATGCCGGAGGCTCGCCACCAATCCACTGGCCGATAATCGGATCGGGAGTATTGCTGAGAATATGCATGCCCGGTAGCTGGATACACCCTGAGGTTACTATTGAGCAAAAGACAATCAGGCAAATGATACCCCCTGGTTTCATCATTGTTAGTGAATATTTCTGACACGTTCAAACTATCTTTCGTTCAGTATCAAGGGGAGGTCATTTGTTAAACCTGTAATCCCTTCTTTTCGGCTATGCCTGTGTTTTTTTTAAGGTGGACGCGAACCTGAATTTGGACATACAATGTGCACAACATTTATATAATATTGAACACTAACTTATGGTAAATCTAAAACAATCAGGAGAATTTTACGATGACAGAAAAAGAATTCACAGAAGTTACGGTAAAGGAAGCTGCTCACGACGATGCTGGGAGGGGCATTGCACGGGTAAGTATTGATGTAATGAAAAAACTCGGGCTCGTCTCCGGCGACGTAATCGAAATCCAGGGCAAGAAGAAAGCCGCTGCGATCATCTGGCCTGGCTTCCAGCAGGATACCGGTTACAGTATCCTCCGTATAGATGGCAATATCCGGGGCAACCTGAGTACCGGTATTGATGAGAAGGTTAAGATTCGAAAATCCGAAGCAGAATATGCCAAGAAGGTGGTGATACAGCCCACGCAACCAATACGTCTGGTCGGCGGTGAACAGTATCTTTCCCGGCTCCTGCGCGGGCGGGCAGTATTTGAAGGTCAGACACAGCGGATAGATGTTATCGGGAATTCCATTACCCTGGTCATTGCAAAAGTCCTGCCAAAAGGGATTGCGATTGTAACGGACGAAACCGACATTGAACTCAAAGAGGAACCCTATAAGCCTGAAGAGGGCAAAAAAGAATTGTCTGACATCCACTACGAGGATATCGGGGGCCTTGGGCGGGAACTTCAACTGGTCCGTGAGATGATCGAACTTCCGTTGCGACATCCGGAGATTTTTGAGCGGCTTGGTATTCAGCCTCCCAAAGGGGTACTCCTCTACGGGCCACCAGGGACGGGAAAGACACTGATCGCAAAAGCGGTCGCAAATGAAGTTGATGCTCACTTTATCTCACTCTCCGGCCCGGAAATAATGAGCAAATATTATGGCGAGAGTGAGAAAGGGCTGCGAGGAAAATTTGAAGAGGCCGAACAGAATGCCCCGGCGATAATTTTTATTGATGAGATTGATTCAATAGCTCCCAAGCGTGCCGAGGTCCAGGGGGAAGTTGAACGGCGTGTGGTAGCCCAGCTCCTTTCTCTCATGGACGGGCTCAAGGGACGGGGACAGGTAATTGTAATTGCTGCTACCAACCTTCCGGATGCCATAGACCCTGCTCTCCGGCGTGGCGGACGGTTTGACAGGGAAATCGAGATCGGTATACCGGATAAAAAAGGAAGACTGGAAATATTCCAGGTTCATTCCCGGGGTGTACCTCTTGCAGATGATGTAAAATTAGAGGAATTTGCAAATTCCACCCACGGATTTGTAGGTGCTGACATCTCACTGCTTGTCAAGGAAGCAGCAATGCATGCACTGCGGAAAGTGATACCCCAGATAAAGATAGATGAGGATATCCCCAATGAAGTACTCGACCAGCTGAAAGTAACCAACGAGGACTTTGCAGAAGCACGCAAACATGTCGAACCTTCCGCAATGCGTGAGGTGCTGGTTGAAGTTCCGGATGTAACCTGGGACCAGGTCGGCGGGCTTGAGGATGTAAAACAGGAACTCCGGGAGGCTGTCGAATGGCCGCTTAAATTCCCTGATGTATTTGAACGGCTCATGACCAAGCCGCCAAAAGGCATCCTGCTTTTCGGACCACCCGGAACCGGTAAAACCCTGCTGGCAAAAGCAGTGGCAAACGAGAGCGAGTGTAACTTCATCGCGGTGAAAGGTCCCGAACTACTGTCCAAGTGGGTCGGGGAATCAGAAAAAGGTGTCAGGAAGATCTTCCGAAAGGCCCGGCAGGCATCCCCCTCTATCATCTTCTTCGATGAGATTGATGCCCTCGTGCCAAAGCGCGGAACCTTCCAGGGTTCATCCCATGTAACCGAGAGTGTGGTCTCCCAGATACTCACCGAGCTTGATGGGATGGAGGAACTCAAAAATGTCACCGTCCTTGCAGCGACCAATCGTCCGGATATGCTGGATGATGCACTGCTCCGCCCGGGGAGACTTGAACGTCATATCTATGTTCCGGCGCCGGATGAAGAAAGCCGCAGGAAGATTTTTGAGGTCTACCTTGGAGGGGATACCGAAAATATCCTTGCAAAAGATGTTGACATCGGTGTGCTGGTAAAAAAGACTGAAGGATATGTCGGGGCAGACATTGAAGCACTCGTACGGGAAGCAAAGATGGCAGCCATGCGTGATTTCATCGTCGTCATGGGAACCAGGAATGAGCAGGACCGGAAAGATGCGATCAAGAACGTCATGTTAACCAGCACTCACTTTGATGCGGCATTACTCAAGGTGAAGGGATCACTTGATCGCGATGCCCTTGAGAAATCCGAGCGACAGGCATGGGAGATGCTGTATAATCAGGACCAGCGCACCATTCTTGACAAGTCTTTGGCTGTAATCAACCGGGCTGCACTGATGCATAAAAAGATTGATGAATCGCTGGTTGGCAATTTGAGAAAATCTGCCTATCAGCGAAAGAAAGACTTTGCAGAAATCTCCAGACTTACCGAAGAGCTGGAAAAGAAAATCGACAAAAAATAATAACGGAGGAAATAATGTACGAAGACCCGCAGGATATGTTCCGGGAGATGGATGAATTATTCTCCCATTTTTATGCCCAGATGACCCGCGATTTTTCCGGAGGAGAGCTTCCGGCGTTCAGCTTTCACCTGGTCATGCCGGGTAGTGAAATACCCTCTCAGATGCCGGGTTTACATGACATCCCGCATCGGGGGAGCACCGAACCCGTTGTAGAGGTTCACCGGCATGGAAATGAGGTGAGAGCAATCACCGAACTTCCCGGTACAGCAAAGGATGGAATAACGCTCAATGTACAGGGATCTGCCCTCATAATCGATGCAGCCGGGGGTCATGTACAGTACCGCACAACTACAGTGCTACCTCCTGTAGATCCCGGTTCAATGCAGACCTCGTTTAAAAAACGGGGTACTTGAAGTGACGTTCAGGTGTCTGCCGGATACATCAGAAGAAAATAGCTCGTAAAAGAACTTCAATATAATTCCTTTTTTTCTTAACCCGCATTCTTAATCCACAGCAATTTTTCTAAAAGGGGTTACATTGACAGGTTGGTTTCATCAACAGATCTCTGTAATTACCTTACTAAAAAAGTCCTCTCGTGATGTGTCATTCAATAAAGATCTCATTCTGAACTCCCATTTGTTATTTTTTGTACATGTCAGATGAAGTAAGCGTATGATAAGTTGATAAACCTCAGGATCAAACGACTACACAAACCAGGGCAGCCGGCTGGATAATCCACCGTGTAACGCTCTTTGCGACAGTGGAAGGCGGTAAAAATATGGACCTTAAAAATTTCCTTATAAGCGCAGGAACAGAAAAAAACCTCACGGACGTAATTCTCTTTTTAAGTACACAGGCTCAGGACGTGAAGAACGGTTTTCTCCGGAACTGTATGAAAACACAAACATGTGAACAGACCAGAAATGTATTTGGCGAAGAGCAAATGGCTCTTGACAAGTATGCAGACGGCGTGTTTGTTTCCGGACTTAAAAAGTCACGACTTGTCCGTTATATCGCGACAGAAGAACAGGAGCAGCTCATCGAAATAGAGAATCCGATAAACAATTTCGGGGTTGTGATTGATCCACTTGATGGTTCCTCACTTATTGACGTGAATCTTTGCATAGGATCGATTATCGGTATCTATCCCGGGCATGTTCTGGAAAAAGGTGCCAGGATGGTTGCAGCCCTGTATATCCTGTACGGGCCTCTCACTATTCTGACATTCACCACGGGAAAGGGAGTTCATGAATTCGTTCTTGATGATGAGGGTGAATTCGTGTTGAAACAACAGGATATCAAAATTCCTGAGGGGAAAATTTATGCACCCGGAGCCTTAAGGAAGGATTACCTCCCGGCTCATGCACGCTGGATAGAGAACCTCGAGGAAGCGGGATATAAACTCCGCTTCAGTGGCTGTTTTGTCGCAGACGTACACCAGATCCTCCATAAAGGAGGGGTATTCACGTATCCCGGATTCAAAGGTAAGGAAAAAGGAAAACTAAGATTATTATATGAGGCAAATCCCATGGGTAAGATCATTCATGAAGCCGGTGGAGCAATCAGTAACGGAAGGGGTGATATTCTGGCTGTTACCCCGGACGCGATCGACCAGATCACTCCCATTTACGTGGGGGGCAAAAAAGAGATCAGGCTGATTGAAAAGTATATGACTGAAGGCGATAAAAACAGGAGTGATTAGTCTATGACACAGAACGATTATGGTCCAATCCCTGGTTCAACAATTTTTCGTGGTATTTCCGGTCAAAAAACAATTATCATGGCTGCTAATACACGAATTGCTACTGTTGCCAAGGGAATTTTCAGAGCTGCGAAAGATACTGATTCTGCAGTATTCATGGAACTTGCACGGTCTGAATGTGACCTGAAAGGAGGGTATACCGGTTTAACTCCAAAGGATTTCTCAGAAAAGATGCGGGAAGCTGCAAAGGCGACCCGGTTTGATATCTGGGCTCTTCATGCAGATCACATTACCATAAAGACCGGAAATAACGACGAGATAGATGGCACAAAACAGTTGATCGATGCCCAAATCAGCGCCGGGTTCACATCATTTGCTATTGATGCTTCTCATCTCTTTAATTTTGAAGGAAAAAATGTCAGGGAAGAGTTGGATACAAATATCCAGGCTACCACGGATCTGGCTCTCTATATTAAAGACCGGATGAAGGGAAAGGATTTCGGCCTCGAAGTGGAAGTGGGGGAGATCGGCAGGAAAGATAATCACGGCCTGGTTCTGACCAAACCCGAAGAAGCGGTTGAATTCATCAAAGCCCTGAATGTGAATGGGGTATATCCTCAGGTGCTTGCAATAGCCAATGGCAGCACGCATGGCCATGTATACGATGAAAAAGGGAACGTAATCGAACAGCTTTCCATCGATATCCCTCAAACGAAAGCGGTTGCACACGCCTTACGGGAGAATAACCTGCATGTTGGCATCGCCCAGCACGGCATAACAGGTACTCCCCGCGATCTTATTAATCAGCATTTTCCGAAAGGGGATATCATCAAAGGAAATGTCGGAACCTTCTGGCAGGATGTCGTTTTCAATACCCTGAAAGTGTATGAACCTGCATTGTATAATGACATCCAGGAATGGACTCTTGAGAAATACCGGGCCTTAAATCCCGGGAAAAAAGACAGCCAGATATTTGATGGTAACTGCAAGTTCGCAATAAAAGAATTTTTCAAAGAGCTGTATGCAGTAGAAGAAGATACTGAACAGGCAATTCAGGCTATGGCATATGCTGAAAGTCTTGTCTTTTTCAAATCGTTCAGTTCATATGGGTCTGCATCTCTTGTGAGAAAAGCTCTTGAGTAAAAATTCAGCGCAACTTTTTTCTTATAAAAAGAGATTCTTTACTGTGATTTTCTCATGCCGAAGACTACGATTTCTGTAATCAAGGCGGATGTGGGAAGTTTCCCCGGACACTCCCGCACTCACCCGAAACTTCTTGAGAAGGCAGCAAAGATGCTCAAGGATGAGGAAGGTAAACTGCTCATAGACTCCTTTGTCACCCACTGCGGTGATGACCTTGAATTGATCATGACGCATACCCATGGCGTGGACCATGAAAAGGTTCACAAGCTTGCATGGGATGTCTTTATGGAATGTACGGCAATAGCAAAAAGCCTGAAACTCTATGGTGCCGGCCAGGATATGCTCGCCGATGCATTTTCCGGAAATGTCAAGGGTATGGGCCCGGGTGTTGCCGAGATGGAGTTTGAGGAACGGGGAAGTGATCCCGTTCTTGTTTTCATGGCAGACAAAACTGAGCCGGGCGCATGGAATTTCTTCCTTTACAAGATCTTTGCCGATCCTTTCAATACGTCAGGCCTTGTAATCGACCCTTCGATGCATATGGGCTTTGTCTTTGAGGTCCACGATCTCATTGAAAAACGCCGTATCATGTTCAAGTGCCCGGAGGAGATCTATAATCTCCTCGCATACATTGGTGCACCATCACGGTATGTGATCAAGCATGTGTTCAAGCGAGAGGGTGATATTGCTGCTGCAACCAGCACCCAGCGCCTGAGTCTGATAGCGGGAAGGTACGTTGGAAAGGATGACCCGGTCATGATCGTCCGTGCCCAGAGTGGTTTTCCCGCAGTCGGTGAAGTGATCGATCCGTTCTGCACACCGGTACTTGTCGCTGGCTGGATGCGTGGATCGCATCACGGACCGTTCATGCCTGTCGGACTTTGCGATGCCAACTGTACCAGGTTTGACGGCCCACCCCGGGTCATTTGTATGGGTTTCCAGGTCAGCAATGGAAAACTCATCGGTCCTGCAGATATGTTTGATGATATCGGGTTCGATCGTGTACGGGCACGGTGCAATGAAATTGCTGACCTCATACGGGCACAGGGTCCATTCGAACCTCACCGGCTTTCTATGAATGAGATGGAATATACGACACTCCCGGCCGTTGAAAAGGAACTTTCAAAACGATGGGAGCCGCTTCCCCCATAATATTTTTTCCTCCATGGTGCTATGTAACTCCGTTTTTAATAGTCCATTGTCGTGAAATTTCTCAAGACTGATTCTTCGGGACTATGATGATGGGCAAACTTTAATTATCTTGCATCCCAAATTAGGGCAGATGGTTAACGGAATTGTTTTGCCGATAAAAAAAGTGTTCGGGCTTGTGGATTCAAAAATATCTGTCGAAATAAAAGACGAAGGCCGTAAACTGCAGGGGCGTCTGGTAGCCGTGGATGAGTACCTGAATATCCACATGGACGAAACGATCGAGCTTGTCGATAACCAGCGGGGCAGAAGCCTTGGCACGGTCGTGATACGGGGCAACAATATTCTTACCATTGCACCGGTTATATAACAGGCACAAAGGTGGACAAAAGTGATAGATCCCGTTGAAGAAACACTGAGACTGATTCAGTCGAAGCCTGAAGGCATTCTCCAGAGCGAACTCTGGAAAGAGCTGGGAATTGACAGCCGTAAATGTTCACGGATTGTCAAAAAACTTGAAGATGCCGGAATTATTGAGAGGTCTGAGTTCAGGAAGGATGGGATTAAGACGTTCCTTCTGCGTGCCAAAAAGATGCCGGTGAATCCCTCTGACCTGCTTGCAGGAGATGAGTTGATCCCCTGTATCAATTGTGAACTTGAATGCATCGTTGAGGAGTGTCATCCCCTCATGGACTGGATGTACCAGCTGGCGATTGTCCAGCACACGGAATAACTATTTTTTTCCATCTTTACAATGTATCGCTTCGTTTCGATACACTCAATACGTTTCGGTGAAAAAGATTTATCCTGTTTTTTATGGTAAAATACAGGCTTCCGATCATACTCCAGTGCCTCATTTTTTTGATCCCGCTGAATATTTACATGTGGGGAGACTGGATTATTGTTGATTTACAATGGGCGCTCTTCCGTTATCAGCAATCTCCGTTTGGGAACAGTCTCATTTTAGGATACAAGGATATCAATTATATTTTTCTGGGGCAGACTACGGGGCTGTATAATATCCTTTCAACATTATTCTGGATAACAGGAGGCGTTCTTCTCATCATCGGACTGCTTCTGATAATTCAGGCAAATATCGATGAGAGATTAATACTTAGTAAGAAGGCTTCAATTTTTACCATCATTGCTGGTATTTTTTTTGGTTTATCAGCACTGTTACGATTCTTCGGGGGGTTTGCCATCCCTGTTGGCGTACCAATTGTCATGTTTTTCGGTTGGTGGATGTACCAGTTGAATTATGATCCTGATGAGTCAGGAGATGAACCAGGGAATGAGGAATCTTTCGGAGCTGAGTGAAGCAGGGATCCCGTCCCGGATGTATACAAATGTAACTCTATGGCGAGAAAAACAGTCCGGATCATGGATTCTTGCACAACTATTTATCGCAAAACTATCCACCTCATATGAGTGAATAATTCGCAATTTCCCCCGGGAGATATATGATTTCTGTTTTGTTTGTTGATGATAACTCCGATCTTTTCGGCCAGATCCGCTCATTTTTAGAAAAAGCCGGAGATATCAGGCTCGACAACGCACGTTCAATAAAACAGGCAATAGAAAAAACCAAAGGCCGCACGTACGATGTGATTGTCTGTTATGAACAGATACCCGAAGTGAACGGTATTGAATTTGTCTCTGACATGACGGGAATAGAATTTTTAAAATATCTCAAATCGCAGGGAAATTCAACACCGGTTATCCTGCTCTGCCATAGAGGCAATAACAAAATTGCTGTTCAGGAAGTCAGTATTGGCACGGATATCAGGCTCCCTAAAAACGGGGACATTCGTCCGCATCTGCTGGAAATTGTAACCCTTATCAAACAGACGATGCTCCGCAGAAAAGCTGAACGGGAGATCAAGGTGCAGAATGAACAGCTGACTGCCATCCTTTCTGCAACACCCCTGGGGATATTCCAGGTACATAACCGGCTTATAGCATGGGTGAATCACCAGTTCGCAATAATGCTGGGCTATGAAGAATCTTATCTTATTGGAAAAGAGATGCAAAGCATTTTTAAGACTGTTGAAGACTATGACCGCGTGTGCCGTGAACTCCAGGTTACCTGGAATGGTCGGGGTTTCAGCAATGCAGAATGCAAGCTGGTAAAACGAGATGGATCATATCTTACCTGCCAGGTGCAGGTCCAGATGGTTGATCCCCGCGACATCAGTAAGGGGGGTACATTTGTAGTAACCGATATATCAGAAAAAAGAAAAATTTCTGATGCCCTCAAAGAGAGCGAGGCAAAATACCGTGAAGTCATCCAGAATACCCAGAGTATCATCATCAGGATGGATACATTGGGGAATATCACTTTTTTTAACCATTTTGCACTTTCGTTCTTTGATTATACCAGTGACGAAGTAATCGGCAAAAATGTTATTGGTACTATTGTTCCCACAAAGACCCGCTCTGGTCATGACCTCTCCATGATGGTAAATGATCTCGGGTTTAATGCTGAGGGTTATGCTGTCAACGTCAGCGAGAATATACGCCGGAATGGTGACAGGGTCTGGATCGCATGGATAAACAAGGCAATCCGTGATGAGAAAGGCCACATAATTGAAATCCTGTGTATTGGCAACGATATTACCGATCGAAAGAGAACCGGGGAGGTTCGTATCAGTACCGATACCTGGAAGGATATCGTCGTGGCAGAAACGGACGTAAAAGAAGAAGTCTTTGATGTGGTCTTCCACATATGCACTGAAATATCGATCGAGGGAAGGGAAGGAAAACCAGTAGGTACAACATTTCTGCTCGGTGATGCCGATAATGTCATGGCAAAATCACGGCAGATATCAATTAATGCATTTGAGGGGCAGAAGCCTGAATCCCGCATTGTTACAAACCAGGACATCAAGGAAAATATCAAAGAATTTGCCCAGCTTGACGGAGCTTTTGTTATTGACGGTGACGGATATATTCGTGCGCAAAGTCGTTACATCACTGTCGATACCAGTAATGTTTCCTTGCCCAAGGGAATGGGTACCCGTCATAACTCAGTTGCTGCAATAACACAGGTCACAAATGCAGTTGGCATCGTAGTATCCCAAAGCGGTGGAGGGATTACCATTTTTAAAAACGGGTTGATTCTAAAAAAGATTACTCTCTGATACACACAACCATCTGTTGAAGGACAACTATATTTTTATTACAATTTTTATCGACGTAAAAAGATGATAAATACCGATGCACTGAATTTCTTTGTCAGTTTACTGAATGATATCACCTGACAGTTACGGGTGGCAGTTTCTTCCGTGAAACTCTTCCCAGCATAAGTGACGACAGATATTTCCTACAGCTTTGAATGCATCCTCAAGGTCCGGGAAATTCGGAATCCCTGCATCCCGGAGAATGCGAAGAGGTGTTTTCATGGAATCGCCACCGATCATACACCCTACAATCATTTTATGAGTGTTTTTTGAGAACCGGACCAGCTCATTTGCGACACGGAGTGGATCAGATATTGCTGATGGTACGGCAATCACAAATGCGATGTCCCAGGTATCCTGGTTTTTTATCATGATATCGAATGTGCGGGCAAACCGGTCAGCCGATGCATCTCCCACCATGTCAACCGGGTTGCGCCGGTTCCAGTCAGCCGGCAGGATTGTGTCCAGTTCCGCAAGTATGGCAGGTGGGAAATCCACCAGTTCTATACCGAACTGTTCTGCATAATCAGATGATAATACCGCAAAGCCCCCGGCATTACTGATTACAATGGCACGGATACCTTTGGGATAGCCTTCAGATGACAGAAGTCCGGCAGTCTGAAATGCTTCACGCATGGATCGTACGGGTATTATTCCGGACTCCCAGAATGCTGCCATATATACTTCAAAACTGCCCGCAAGAGATCCGGTATGGGAAGCTGCGGTCATCTGGCCGATCCGGGATGAACCTGACTTGATAGCGACAACAGGTTTTTTTAATGTGATCGTGCGGGCAATCTCCATGAACCGTTTTCCATTTCTGATTTCCTCAATGTACAGGATAATTGCCCGTGTATTGGGGTCATTTCCAACGTACCACAGAAAATCCTCAAAGCTGAGATCCGCCTGGTTACCAATACTGATTACTGCAGAAAAACCGATCTCTTCGGGCAGGCTCCAGTCCACAATAGTGGAAATGATGGCTCCGCTCTGTGAGATGAATGCAATATTTCCGGGTCTTGGAGATATCGGGTCAAACGTAGTATTGATACCCTGGTGGGGCAGCATGAGGCCCAGGCAGTTCGGGCCCATGATCCGTATGTTATAGTGTCTTGCGATTGTGAGCACCTGATGTTCAAGCTCCCCACCTTCTTTCCCGGACTCACGGAAACCGGATGAAATGATGATGACCAGAGGAATACCTTTTTCCCCGGCTTCTTTAACGATTTTTGGGACAATACGCGCCGGAACTACAACAACGGCAATATCGATATGATCAGGAACTGATGCAAGTTCAGGGTAAACCGTGCGCCCGAGAATTTTTGAGTGTTTGGGATTTACCGGGTAGATTTTCCCGGGAAATGCGAGAAGGTTGCGCAGGATCGCATACCCGACTTTATTAGGTTCGGGTGTTGCTCCGATTATTGCAATAGACCTGGCTTTCAGGATCTCCGGTGCCAGAGGGGGTTGCTGCTCTGCGGATATCTCATCACCGGTATCTGTCATGAAGATCCGGGCGTCCACAACACATGCTCCTTTTTCGTACAAAAAAACCGGATTGAGATCAAATTCCACAATGGTGGGACTTTTGTTAAAAAAACGTGCCACCGTATCGATCAGGGATATAACCCCTTCCTTATCGCGTGCAGGTCTGTTACGAAATCCCTTAATAAGGGGATACGCCTGCAATTCCCTGAGCATGGCATTGATATCCTCAGTAGAGACCGGAAGCACCCGGATTGAAATATCCCGGATAAGTTCGACAAGCGTTCCCCCCATGCCGACCGTAATTACCTTTCCAAAGGTTGGATCAGTCCTTCCACCGACAAGGATCTCAAGTCCCTTTTTTTTCTGCTGTTCGATAATAACACCGGAAATGACCGCAGATGGATTAAATGCTCTCACTTGTTGCAGGATCGTATCAAATGCTTCTTGTGCTTCGGAAGATGACTGGATGCCGGTGATAACACCTCCCGCGTCGCTTTTATGGATTATCTGGGGAGAGATGACCTTCATAACCAGCGGGTATCCTACCTGATCAGCAGCTTTTGCTACTTCCTGCCGGGTCCGTACTACAGAAAACTCAGGGACCGGTATACCCTGGTTTTTCAACAGTGCATATCCTTCTGCTTCTGAAAGCATCCAGCGAGTCATGACAATAATTCCTGTGAAGATATAGCCGCCGTTGAGTTATGAGGTTTTTTAAAGTACCCGGAAAAAATCACACCTGATTATCCTTAAAAGATGATGTATTTGTGGTTTGGTACTGATAGCTGCAGACAGCGTAATGCACCTGAGCCGGCAATGCTTCTTTAAACACACCATGTGGCAGTATGTGCCCGGGTTCATCGGGAATTATCGTATGAAGGTTACCATTTTTTCGCTCTGTCACCATACGAAGAGTTCGTCCGCAGGCACATCGCCATATCATGAAGAATAGGGATAATATCCCCGTCCCGTTCATACCGGTCGCGAATCAGCTCTGCAAGGCTTCCCCGCTCTATCCGGTTCGCAATGACCGGAAGGTACAGTCGTTCTTCTGCGTTGGCATGTTTCCAGGCCTGGTTGAACAAATCCACAAGTTCGGGTTTCACCTCCGCTGTGCCACCCCGTATTGCACGGTCAGTCGCCTCCAGAAGGGATTGCTGATCCTGTGGGACAGGAAGAGTCGGGCACCGTAGCAGCGACCGGACGAATGCGCAGACAGCCATATCTGAATGAATGCATTCCTGTTCATCAAGCGCTTTAATCTCAAGGCAGTTCCGGGAAAAACGTATGATGAGTCCGCTTGAGTTTACCCACTCTTCGCAAAGAATGGCAGCACCCCGCAACCGCAGTTCAGAAAAAACCTTGTCCTGGATTGCACGATACTCTGCTACAGTACGGATTTTTTCAGGTATGATCCGGTTACAGATAAGGGGGATCTCTTTCTGGTTCTCACGGTAAAAGACAAGGCGGTTGTCAGCAATTCCCGTAAGATCCCCTTCTACCATAGGAGATGAAGCAGTAACCGCAATAAGATAGGGCAGCAGGGACCGGATCCTGTTATAAAGAGAGAGCAGTTCCTTATCCTTAGAATAAGAGAGATTTATCTGCAAAGCCTGGATATTGAGCCATCCATGCTGGTGGATATTGAAAATCCGGTCATATGCTTCGTAAAATTCTCTTTCTTCATGATCCCAGACAGCAGTATGATTGAGGGTGAGCGTAGGGTGCATGCCGAGTCCAAGGAGCCAGTAGCGGTCCCGGAAAATATGGTAAAATTTCCGTACTCCGTTAAAAAGGTGCCCTTCAAGAGATACGAGATTATCTGAAGGAGTACGTGGGGTAATCTCAACCACTGTTTTCTGCAGTTCTTTGCTGAGTTTTGTCTCTCCGAAAAGGATCTCTGATGCAAAGCGCCCGCAGATGGTTTTTATAATCTGGTCAGAGATCGGCAGCGCGTTGAACCGGTTGTCATTAATGGAATATTCATGCTCGGTACCGATGGTCATGTCAGGCTGATAATTCCTTTTTTATTTCTGCCACCTTTTCTGTTTCGGGCTCATCAATACGGCAGATCGCTTCAATCTCATCCTGCGTAAGGTTACTGACAAGATGAGTTATGCTTTTTACTGCAAGATGGTATTGCTGACGGTATGCTTCAGGAGTGCCTTTAAGCAGGTCTACTACCGGACAGATGCCGGGATGTTTCAGGTAGATCTCAATTATTTCTCCCTTTACGTTAAACGTAAAGGGACCGGCCCGGCAGGTTTCCGGTTTGATTGAATGAATACTGCACCTGCCATGTTCAAAAAGGATGCACATGCCATTTTCCTGTACTTTTAAGCGTTTGTATCCGACATCTTCAACCATGTCAGGAAAGAGACCGGCGGCCATCAGCCTCTGGCAGCAGGATCGGGAAAGCGGCGGGTGGGCATCTCTACAACATTGCCCCCCGCAACGCATACAAATATCTTCAGCTTGCAAAAGCCAGTCTTCTGTCAAAAAATCACTTCGTAAAAAGATGGGTAACAATCTGTTCGAAAATATGGGGGTAACAGTCATCCTCCCCGCTCTCTATGGAAGGATTGTCATTCACCTCAATCACATATGCGTCCCCATTATTATTTTTTATATCAACGCCATAAAGGCCACTGCCGATGGCATCTGCTGCAGCAATCCCGAGCCTGATAACATGGGGGGGCACCATATCCGGTGAGACACTTTCAACCCCGCAATAAACAATATGACCGTTCACCGATGCCTGGATCTTAAACGTATCAGAAGGAATCGTGTACTTGCAGGCATAGAGCAGTTTACCGTCAAGCACTCCGATCCGCCAGTCATATTTGCTTTCGATATACTGCTGCACAACAATCCAGTCCGAGAGCTTGATAAAACGGCGGGCAACCCGGAAAAATTCTGTGATATCATGTACTTTTTCGACGCGAAGCGAGAATGACGTTGAAGGTTCTTTTATGATGAGAGGTGAACCAAGGTCGTTGAAAAGGTTATTCACGCTCTCAACGGTCAGATCATTTTTTGACAGGAATATCGTCTCTGGTATTGAAATCTTGTTTTTTATCAGGTGTGAATACATATTGACCTTATCTGAGCATATCTGGATAGACCGGGGATCATCGATGACAGGAATGCCATGCATACTTGCCATCCTTGCTGCAACATAGGTAACATTCATCGGATCGGTACGGGCACGTATGAAAAGGGCATCCATTCCGGGTATCTTGCTGATGTCTACCGGAAATATGAAATCCACATCATGCCCCATCCCTTCAGCCACGTCACGACACCGGATCAGTGCATTCAGCTGCTCGGAATTTGAGAGCGTCTTCCTGTCTACAAAGATACCAAGCTGAGTCATAGGAATTCCTGATGAGAAAGATATGCAGTGAGCAGTGTACGCTCATCACCAGAAAGCTGAGAGTACTTCGCAGGAGCTAACGATGAGAGAAGGTATTGCTCACCGGTTTTTACAAAAACCATGGTGACAAGTGGAATGGAAAAGTGGTCGTATATCTTCTCTGCTAAAAGAGAAACCGGGATGCACTGTCGTGCGGTTTTACCAAAGATCCCGATACATGAGTGAACTGTCGCTCCTTTTGCAAGTTTCTGGTAGCAGAAAGGATACTTGCCGATGTTTGTGATATGTTTGATCACATCTTTTGCTTCATCGTTGTCCCTGACAACAAAGAAATCTGAGGCTGTTGCAAAGTAATTCAGTCCATAAATAATTGCCGGGAGCGGGAGATACCCCAGTGATATTCCCCATGTACATACGGGGATACCAGCCAGTTTTGCCCTTTCAAGACAAATCGGCACAACATACGCATCAAGAACCGCGCTGCTGGACGGTCTGACCGGTTTTCCCTCTATTTCATGGCACAGGATGGAATAATACGTCTCGGTCTTGTACGAGTAATTCTCGCTGATGATATGGAACGTGTCATCGCGCCTGATAATGAAAAGCGAGTCTTTTATCATGTTCGGATTTCGTTTTCCATTCGCTTTTACCGCTGTATTCCGGAAATTCTGACTGTTTGGTGGTATTCCGGCTTCTTTTACAATGACATCGGAAGTAAGAAACGGGGCAGGAGGAAATACTGCAGGAGAATCCTGGTGAGGAGTTGCTTTGATCTCTCTTGTATTCATCCGGAAATCAGCTCGTAATAATCCCGGTTTCCTGAAATAAGAGTAATTATCTGCTGTTTTTCATCATATACCAGGGATATGAAATCAGAGCAGGAGTTAAACAGAAGATCTGCGTGCCCGTTTGCCGGAATGCCCCTTTCTGCTAATAGCACTGTTTCAGGAGAGAGAGAAAACCACCCGGGGTCCTCTTCATCATCGTCATCGCTGGTGTGACACTCGTTCATACTGGACACAAATCCAACAACAATAGTGGATTATCTTTGATAGCTATATGTGTTGATCTTTAAAGATTTTTGCAGGTACCAAAAAATCACCGGTATTCATATCCTGCCTGCCTGTCTCTCATTTTTATAAGAGTCTTATCCATGCTATCCTCTAAAAAAATATCATCGGTCAGGTGCATTCCGAACGACCAAGCAGAACATTAATATTCCTCTATCACCATCAGTAATAACAATGCATATTCCAACGCCGGTAGAACTTCGTGCCCGCCGTGAAGCACTTGGTATGAAATAGACAGAACTTGCAAAGCGCGCCGGCATCAGCCAGTCCATGGTCGCACGGATTGAAGCAGGTAATGTGGATCCCAGGGTCAGTACATTATCAAAAATAATTGTGGTACTCAACAGGGCCGAGCCCAAGAAAATCCGGGCAGCGCAGATAATGCATATGCCTGTTCTGTCCGTTCAGCCTCAGGATGCAATTTCCCGTGCGGTTGAGATTTTTGAAAAGAATAACATCTCGCAACTTCCGGTAATCGAACGGGGAGTGCCGGTAGGTTGCATTTCTGAAACGGTGATCGTCAAGGCGATTGAACAGCAGCGACTTCATAAAACGCACCTTTTTTTTGTCCGGGACTTTATGGAGCCAGGATTTCCTACTGTTCCTCCGGACATGGATGTGGAAACAGTGATAAATATCCTGCAGCAGAACCACGCGGTACTCGTTGTTGACGGCAGGTTAGTCACTGGCGTAATCACAAAGCATGACCTGATCTCGTTGATTGTATAATCCATAAAGGATTAGACCTTCCCGCGGATCGTCCCGTCGTATGACCCGCTGGACATGAGCATATTAATAATGCTGTGTAAATTACCAACAATTCAAAAAAAGTATTGCATTGAAAAAGTCCGGGAAAAATTCTTCGGTTATAGTTTTGAAACCAGATCGCGAAGCACCGCGGCGGGCTCTTTTGCTTTTACAACACTTGACGCGAGCAGCACACCATCGGTTCCAAGATCGACAGCTATTCTGACGCATTCCCCGGACTGGATACCAGCGCCTGTCAGTACTTTAACCTTTGGATTTATTGCATGCACGGCTGCAACAGATCGTCGGATAATGTCCGGGTTGGCTTTTGATACCGATACTCCGCTTCCAATCAGTTCCGGAGGTTCAATCGCAACATACTCCGGGCCAAGTGCTGCTGCACCGGCACTCGTGGCTTCATTGTTCGAGCAGATAACCGAAATGAGTTTCAGTGCCTGCAAAGCCCTGACTGATGATTCGATCCCGGCAAGGGTAATGCGCCTCTCTGAATGGTTGATAAGCGATCCGGCAGCTCCTGCCATTTTGATTGCATCAACCGTAATATGCCCCGTATGAGCACCAGGTTCATAAGCGTCAACATGCTGTGCGTACACGGGAATTGCGAAGTGGTGACAAAGCGGGTGGAGATCGATATAAGACGGTGCGATGCCGATGGTAACCCCGCTTTCATGCGCCACGAGTTGTGCGGCGTTCGCGATCATGTGGGCGCGATTGCCCATCCCTTCTTTGAAGGTCTTTGCATTTATCAGAATCAGTGGTGAAGGCATAGTAATTCCTCATTCCTACTCTCACTAAAAGTCTTTGATACTCCTTTTTAGGTTTCATTATGATGAATTTTTGGACAGCAGACATCAACCGTTATTCTTTCAGGCCGCGAATGTAGTGCCCGGCAGTGATTCCTCCAAGAGCACGGAGTTTTACTGCATCTTTCAGGTGTTCAAACCGGTGATCATTGTTTTTGATTCCGTTTTTTACCAGGGTTATTGCGTCTTTGTAGATACAGGTCATGTCCCTGGCGTAATGATTTGTCCTCCCCCTCGCATCGATTATGACTTCGCTGATCCCAATCTGCATGAGTGACGGAAGATGATTGATAAGGCATATCTCTGAGGAGTTGTAAATATGCGACCGGCATTCACCATCAATGCGAACCGGAAAAATATGCCCGGTTGCATCCCTGATACCAAAGAACCGGGAATTATCCGGATCACCATTTTTCCCGTTACCATGTAACCAGGGCTGGAGAATACAGTCCTCAGAAACCATCGCCTCGCTGTTTCCCTGAACGATAATGGCAAATAATGTTGAACATCCCTGCGATCGCGCGGCACGGATCAGCAGTCCGAGTTCATCACGCGATAGCTCAGGAGAGAGGGTAAGTGACGCAAAAAGGGAAGAGAGGTGACAAACTGCTTCATGATTGAAAATATTGAGCCCCACGGACCCGAAGAGTGCAGCTTTGGGATGAATACGCGCGAGAGCATGGGCAGAGCCGTAATTTTCCACCATATAACCTGTGAGGTCCGTATCTAATCGCTTTGTCAAAACAGGAAGGACCTCCTCAAGGTAATTGTTTCTGGTGATGCGGGAGAATTTAAGGATAAACCGGACCCCGGCATGACGGCACAATGCCGATGCAGCGATAATCTGCGATTCCACAGATGGAAAACCGTCCCCTATCCAGCATTTTCTATCGCTGGATGTGAACACTGGTTCGAAATAGATGAGATCACACCCTCCCTGCACGGCTCCCTGCACACCCTCAAGTGAATCCGCATATACCCCCAGAACCAGCAAAGATGAGGCAACGCTGTTTCCGGAACCGGCAGGATAGGTAACTACGTGCGGTTTCAGGACGTTCCATCGCTGTAGTGACTGTTCGACACTTTTTTGGGGAGGGCGGGAACTCTCAACCATCATCTCTTCAGCCAGTCCGAGGAATTTCCGGCGCACATGGTTCAACCGGGCAATCGGGATAAACAACCCGCCTTCATAGGTAAGGGTAAAATTCCCTATCGTAAAGGGAGTGTCCCCGCTCTTTTTCAGGTGCAGTTCAATCTGCTCCCGGGTAAGCGGGTGAGACCGCGCTGGCACCAGGTTAAAATCAGGTTGACAGGTAACCCGGATTTCTCCTCCGATCCTGGAATGTACCAGACCTTCGACCTCAAGCTTACCCTCAGAACCGATCCTGACATGAACATCTACCAGAACAGGATGCCGTAACCCGGGCGCCGGATGAGCAATAATCTGCCGTGCCCGCATCTCAAACCCTGCAGAGGATGTGATAAAGACCCTCGTGCCGGGTTCAACCGGGTGGGGAACCTTAATTATAATTTCCCCGTCTTTTTGTACAGGAATTGTATTGAGGGAAAAACCAAACTCGTAACGGGGATTTTTAGGATGGGTGAAGAGGAGTCCGTCTCCGGGACAGGGAATTTGTCTTTTTATGGACCGGATCCTTACCGTCTTTGATTTTTCGTCATACCGGTTCACCACACCTATAAACATACCACGGTGGTCCGGTGCATCCCTTCCCATAAGGTCAGCACCTCGTTTTCCAAAAAGATAACCGGCCGTCAGACCGCGGTTGAATGCAAGGCAGAGATCCTGTAAGGCCTCATCGGACTTATAAACCCTTCCCGCTGCAATCGCATCAAGTGCCTGCCGGTATGTACTGACAACAACTGAGACGTATTCCGGCGATTTCATGCGACCTTCAATTTTCAGAGAAACTACAGGAGAACTGACAAGCTTTTTGAGGTTCTCGTATGTGCAGAGGTCTTTTGGAGAAAGCAGGTAGTGCTCACCTGACAGAAGCTTACAAATTCCTGTTGGTCTGCCGTACTCATCACTCTCCGCAGTTATCATCGTATAGGGTTTACGGCATGGTTGTGCACACATACCGCGGTTCCCGCTTCTTCCCCCGATCACTGATGAGAGCAGGCACTGACCTGAATAGCAATAGCAGAGTGCACCATGAGCAAACACTTCAAGACCGATACCGGATTTGCAGGTTTCCTGTGCAATGCAGGTTATTTCTTCGAGTGTCAGCTCACGGGCAAGGACAACCCGGGAAAAACCCTGTTCAGCCGCCCATCTGACACCATCCGTGTTATGGATAGTCATCTGCGTTGAGGCATGAAGCGGCAATAAAGGTACAATTTCGCGGGCAAGTGCAGCTATCCCGATATCCTGGACAAGGACAGCGTCAACACCGGCTGAATAGAGCCAGATGAGATATTCCGCAATGCCTTCCAGTTCCCGATCATGGATAAGTGTGTTTATCGTTACAAAAACCCTGACATCCCGTCGATGAGCAAAGTCTACTGCCTTACAAATCTCATCATCAGTAAAATTCGGGGCATATTTCCGGGCACCAAACCTCTTCCCGCTCAAATAGACTGCATCAGCGCCTGCAGCAACCGCTGCCCGGAACGCTTCCGGTGAGCCGGCTGGTGCAAGAAGTTCCGGGAGATCATTTTTTTTCCGGATTTGAGTAGATTGCCGCATACCCCGCTCTCCACTATACCAAAAATGTAAAAAATCCCATAGTTGCAAGAATCGTTACTATGGAGATAGTGATATATCCTGCCATTATCAACAGGATAGACCTGTCCCGTGGCCACCCCAGCACCCATGACACCGGGGGGCAGACATAAAATCCCAGGGTGATTACGCAGGGTACAAGGCCATAGATCCCATACTTTTTCAAAAACATTGAACGTCCCGCCCGTTCTTCTGACTTTTTCAAGAACCGTGATACTTTTTTGGAATGCACTCCCAGTAAGTCAAAAATATCAAACAGGGTAAGGGTAACACCCAGCGCAACACAGGTAAGGACGTACAGAATGTAGAGGGGGGGCAGGTCAAGACCAACGGCGACAGCAGCTGCGCCATATTCGATGACAAAGGTGGCGGTGATAAGAGCGAGGGTGGACGCGATGGACATATTAAAAATGAAGGCAGGGGCAATAGGCAGTATCACTGCAAGGATGAGACCTCTGGTAATCGTTATGGACATTTGCCTCAAAAAATGGGGGATAGTACCAGACTCCATATCTGTGATAGAATTATCGTTTTAAAAAGGATATACAGGTATCTTCCGGTACGGGAAAGAGTGGGTCGATACCGGTAATCCGGCCTGTTTTTATCCATTTCCTTACCAGAATATGCACAAAGAGGGTGCATCTTTTTTTATCCTGCACACAAAAGAGATTGTGCACATGAAAATCGTCGCAGCGCTCACGGATCCGGTTCATGCTGCCCGTGCGCAGGACCAGGGGGCCGACATTGTCGAACTCCGGTTTGACCTGATGGCGGGTGATCCACTGACCATTCTGCAAACGTGTAAAGATGGATGCTCATTACCCGTTATCGCCACAATCCGCTCTGTGCAGGAAGGCGGGCAGTTTTTCGGTGATGCTGAAGAATGGTTTGAGAGGCTCCGGCCGGTTATACCGCTGGTTGATTATGTTGATATTGAGCAGCGGTTTGCTGCGTTTGTCCCGCAGATAAAGGAAGCCGGAAAGACAATCATTTCCTCATATCATATAGGGCAGATGCTGCCCCTTCACGAATTGTTCAGGATTGAACGTGACCTCAGGATGTATGGTGATATCGTAAAAATCATCGTCACGCCTGGTAATGAGGAGGACATTATCGAACTAATCGCGTTCACCCATGCAATAAAAAAACCTCTCTGCACCGGTGTGATGGGAGCACAGTTCAGATATGCCCGTGCGATCCTTCCCTTGTTCGGTTCATACCTTATCTACTGTAGTGCCGGTAGTCCAACTGCTTCCGGGCAGTATTCCGTTGAAGAATATATCAGGCTTATGAAATTATTGAATGGCGATAATGATTCCTGAGTCCTGACTTTGTTTTCCCTGATTTTACGACATAACATATATTATGTCATAGTTAAAGACGGCGGGATAGAGTACTATGGCACCTCCCATGAAAGGAGCACGGTAACAGCAGGATGAACACACATGATCGTTTTAAAATCATCGAATCCTGACCGTCGCATGGTCAGCTGGGTATCCTCAGAATGGCTGGAAGATCACCTGGATGATCCCCAAATCCTGGTAATTGATTGTCGTCAGAATAGTCACTCCTATATCCACGACCATATCCCCGGTTCCATCCACCTGCATGAAGGACTGCTGCGGATGCATATCGGAAAATTTCCCGTCCACTGGATTTCTCCGGAAGCAGCACAGATCGTGCTTTCCACCATCGGTGTTGAGCAGGACCGCCCTGTTGTGGTTTACTCAGACACCATACCTCCGGCAACCTCCCCGCAAACCGGAAATGACGGGATCGAACAAACCTTTGTTGCCTATTCCCTTGCCCGTTTTGGATGCCTCAATGTGATGATTCTTGATGGCGGTTATTTTAAATGGAAATCAGAAAACCGTCCGGTGGTAAACGATTCCGGAATCGCCTGCCTTTCAGCATTTTCCGTGGATGTGCAGATCGATTTCCTGATAGGATATGACGAATGTGCAAGGCTGAAAGATGAACCTGATGTCGTCCTGCTGGATGCCCGGCCTTCATCACTGTACGAAGGTCAGGGGCCATGGGCAAAACCCGGTCATATTCCCGGTGCCATCAGTCTGCCGGCAGCTCTGTTGATGCATGCAGACAATTCCACGCTGTTGAAACCAGAAGAGGAGATTCGCAGGATCCTGTTCTCAAGAGGGATCACCCCGGAAAAAACGGTTATCTGTTCCTGCGGGACGGGAAGACTGGCAACTGCGGTCTTCCTCGTACTCAAATACTATCTTGGTTATCCAAATGTTCTCATGTATGAAGCAGGGTTCACCGAATGGTCATCAATTCCGGATAATCCTGTAGTGACCGGGAAACATCCGGGATAAAAGGATAATCCCAATTATTAATGATACTTTGCCTGCTCCAGCATGCAGTCCACCAGCACAAGCGCCAGCATTGCCTCGGCAACCGGCACGATGCGGGGGACAATGCAGGGGTCGTGTCTTCCTTTAACCGAGATCTCAACTATGTTCCCGTGTATGTCCCGGGTCTGCTGGGCTTTGGCGATTGACGGTGTGGGTTTGACTGCGATCCGGACGACAATATCCTGCCCCGAGGAGATGCCTCCCAGAATGCCACCGGCATGGTTGCTCAAAAAACCGTCTTTTGTCATCGGATCGTTATTCTCGCTCCCGAACCTTTCGGCCACTGCAAATCCGTCACCTATCTCGACCCCCTTGACTGCACCGATGCCCATCATGGCACCGGCGATGAGAGCGTCCATCTTGCCAAAGACGGGGTCGCCAAGACCGGCCGGGCACCCACGGGCAGTTATTTCAACGATGCCCCCCAGCGAATCGTCCGCATCTTTTACCAGCATTATTTCCTGCTGTATTTCGTCAGGGTCTGTTTTACCGTGCACTGCAAGAATTTTTCCGGTTACGGTGATACCATGTGCTGAGAGGTACTTTACGGCAACAGCACCGGCAGCAACCCGGCCGATGGTCTCGCGCCCGGAACTCCTCCCCCCGCCGCGGTGATCCCGGATCCCGTATTTTTCCAGGTACGTGAAATCCGCATGGCCTGGCCGGAATTTTTCACGGAGTTCCTCGTAATCCTTTGACTGCTGATCCAGGTTGCGTACGAGCAGGGCGATCGGTGCGCCCGTAGTCATGCCTTCAAAAATCCCGGAGAGTATCTCTACCCGGTCCTGTTCCCGCCTTGGTGAAGTGAGTGGTGATGTTCCCGGGCGCCGCCGATCGAGGAATGGTTGTATATCCTGTTCTTTCAATTCCATGCCCGGGGGGCAGCCGTCGATGACAACACCGATACCAGTACCATGGCTCTCGCCAAAGCTTGTTATGCGGAAATTTCTGCCAAATGAATTCATTGGACCAGCTCCCGCACCTTATCAGCAGGAACGTCAATGCCAAAGAACAGGTAGAACTGCTCCCGGGCCTGTTCAATGAACATTTCAATACCGGTAATAGTAGGGCATCCTTTTGCACGTGCTGCCTCAATCAGGGGGGTTAACGGCGGTGTATATACAAGATCAAATACGGTCATATCCTTGTGCAGCTGATCCTCCCTTAACGGGTTGCGGGTATCAGGCTGCATGCCAAGGGGTGTAGCGTTAACAACAAGATCCGGTTTAATCCGGTCAAATTCATCCCAGGTGCCCCATTTGCATCCGAACCGTTCGGCAAGTTTTTGTGCATTTTCCGGTGTCCGGTTCAAAATCGTCACATCCATGTCAAGATCGGTAAGTGCATACGCGGCACCTGCTGCAACACCGCCTGCTCCAAGAAGTACGGCCTTTACCCCTTTCATTGAAACAAGCGGTTTGCGTACCCCCAGCCAGTCGGTGTTGTACCCGATCGCGGTTTCGCATGCAAACACTACGGTATTTACTGCGCCAATCTTCTGTGCACCGTGTTCATCAATCTCATCGAGATATTCAATCACATCCTTTTTGAACGGGATCGTGACCGAAAGTCCTTTTGCATCGATTCCCCGTGCAATATTCATGATTTCGTCGAGCTCGGGGTCCTCAAACCAGGTATAATGATAATTCAGCTGGTAATATTCAAAGAGTGCATTAAAGAGATTCGGGCTCCTGCTGTGAGCACACGGGTAACCGGCAACTCCCATGATCCGGGTCTTAGGGTCACGTTTTGGACCTGAAAGGATGTCGGTCAGTTTTTTTAACTGGAGTTGAGGCAGACGTCCGGATTTAAAAAATGCCAGCGCGGTATTCCGCTCGGCTTGGCCGGAACCGCCGTTATTTAAGAGCGTAATGATTTTTTCACCGGCAACCCCCGCTGAAGTCTCCGTGGTATCAAAACAGAAATCTGATGAGGCATAATAATTCTGCCGGCGGCGATCCATCATTTCAGCAATTTCTTTATGCAGGGGAAGACCGGTAAGCGGTGGACGGGGTTTTTTTAATAATCGTTTTTCAATGGTATTGATATCCGCTACCAGAAGTATCACAGTACTATTCCGGCGGAGATGTTCCATGTTCTTGGGATTGCATACTACACCGCCACCGGTACTTACAATCACATCTTTTTGGGGGAGCAACTCCATAACCTCGCGTTCGATACTCCGGAACCGCTCTTCCCCCTCGTAATGGAAGATATCCGGTATCGACCGCCCGGTCCGTGTCTCAATCAGTTCATCGGTATCAATGAATGCTGCATTCAGTCGCGAGGACAGGACTTTGCCAATTTCAGTTTTCCCGGTACCGCGAAAACCGGTTAATACAATCCTTTTCATTTCATAACTCCTGCAAGTGAATCCCAGAATTGCGGAAACGATTTGCTCACGCACCCGGCATTCGTAATCGTAACTCCCCCGATTCCAAGACCCAGCACCGCAAAACTCATGGCTGTCCGGTGGTCGTCAGACGGGTTGATATTTCCGCCGTGAAGTGGCGAGGGAAAGATTGTGATCCGATCGTCCCTGACCTGTATCACACCTCCCAGAGCCTGCAATCGTTCTGCCGTACCTGAAATACGGTCGCTTTCCTTAAACTTTAAATGACTGATACCAGTGATAGTTGTGGGCGTTTTTGCCATTGCGGCAACCATGCAGAGGGTCTGGACAGTATCCGGGGAGGAAGACATGTCAAATGTGATACCCTGCAGAGATTCCGACCTCTCTACAGTCACCGCATTTCTGGAATATGTCACTGTACATCCCATTAACCTGAGTGCTTCAAGAAATCTGCGATCACCCTGAACGGATTGTGGTACGAGATTATGCACCGTTATCCTGCCCCCGCAGATCGCAGCTATGGCAAAAAAATACGAGGATGATGAAAAATCCCCTTCAATAGAATACGTCCTTCCGGTATAGTGTCGTAGATTGCTCACATAAAACCTTGAATAGTCATCCTGTGTTACCTGTGCACCAAAGGCTCTCATGACATCAAGGGTAATATCGAGGTACGACTGTGATGCGGGCGGTGACGGGATAATCACCTCAACTTCTTTTTCTGCATAAGGGGATGCAATAAGAACCGATGAAATAAACTGGCTGCTCATCGTTCCGTCAACAGTAACACTGCCTCCCTGGAGGTGGCCGCTCATTTTCAGCGGCGGATACCCGGCATTTTTCAGGTACTCCGGCGATCCCCCCAGGTGATACAGAGCTTGTGCAAGGGGTCCGACAGGGCGTTCCTGCATCCGGGCACTGCCGGTGAGGATTACAGGATACCGGCAGAGGAGTGCCAGCGATGCAAGCAGGCGAAGGCTTGTTCCTGAGTTGCCGAGATCAAGAATTGTCATTTCCGGATTGGAAAATGCTCCGCTGCATCCGTTGATAATAATCCGGTCCGGCTCCTCTGTTATCGTTGCTCCAAGGATCCTGAGGGCATTTATGGTGAGACGGGTGTCTTGTGCAGAGAGGGGCTGCTCAATAGTGGTTATGCCAGTCCCCAGCGCCCCGATGATGAGAGCCCGGTGGGTATAACTCTTTGACGGGGGGGCAGTAATATCCATGTCCACCGTCCCGGCACGTGGCGGGGTAACATTCATACAAACACCCCGATGCTACGGTAGCAGCCCAGTTCTTTTACTGTCGTGATTGATTTTAGCTCGTCAAGAGCCTGAAAGGTATCCGGAGACCAGGCATAATCAAGGAAGAACACGTAATTTCCCATACCTCTTTTTGACGGGCGGGATTCAATCCTCGTGAGATTAATCGTGCGCCTTGCAAAAACCGCCAGTAAATCATGCAGGAGACCTGCGCGGTCTGTGCTGGGGTCAATAACAATA
This sequence comes from uncultured Methanoregula sp., assembly GCA_964457995.1. Lineage (GTDB taxonomy): Archaea > Halobacteriota > Methanomicrobia > Methanomicrobiales > Methanospirillaceae > Methanoregula. The sequence goes on from CAYWHL010000001.1 coordinate 50,687, forward strand.
CTGCATTTTTCTGCCCCGTCTGTACGGGATTGCGTGCCGGATATGCGTATAAAACGGGTCGTATTACAAGGATTATTCTCAATGTTTGCGACAATGACGGGTATTTTGTAGAGTGTTGCAGCTGATGCAGAGAGTATTGCTCCCGCATTGGGAGTTTTTCTTGCTTCAAGAGCGCTGGATGCATTGCTGCTGGTATGGATCACCGGACCTCCCCATTTCTCAAGGTACCCGCTGCATTGTTCATGAGTCTGGGGGTGGGCGTACACTACTCTCATCTGTGAAAGGGAAACGTGAGATGCGAGATGATGGTGGATGGGCATGTACATCTCAGCGGAGATGAAGAGGGGATATCGCAATAATCCATCAAGGGTTTCACCGACACCCCCGGCTTCTGAGTTCTCAAGGGGGACAATTCCTTCCCCCTCACCGTTGGCAACAGCAGAAAAGATGGAGTGGATTGTAGGGGCCAGGTGAATGGATTTACATCCCATCTTCATCGCAAGTTCGTGCGAGAATGTTCCTTCTGGTCCCAGCGTGATGGTTGTCATCGGCTCACCATATATTCGATCAGGGAATCGGTGGTTCGCATTCCTTCATCACAATAGGCACCAAGATGCCTGCTGTTTGCCTCGAAAAATTCCCTGAATGATACAGGATCCTTTGTGTCCACAATTCTGCAGAGATCCCCTGCTGATGATGTGCACACGGAAAGCACCTCAGGTACAAATGGGTTCAGCTGGAGAATATCAGCATAGAGAGTCGGATCCTGTGATAATAATCTGCCGACCAGCGAGAGTTCGATCTGGTAGACCGGGCTGGTAAAAGCGCGTGTTGTTTCTATATCGATACCCAGCCGCCGTACTGAATCTGCCATGCAGAGCGTCACAAAATGGGTGAGTCCCTGCACAACCGCCATCATCCGGTCGTGCTGTTCAGGAGTAGCAAGGGTACACTGTGCCCCTTCGCTGCAAAAGAGGGAGAGGAGGGACTGGACTATATTTTCTTCAGCCCGTGCCGGACAGACAATAATAGTCTGGTGACGGAGCGATTGTACCGTTGGCCCGAATAACGGGTGCAACCCGATCACGCGGGCTTTTGATTTCAGCATGGCTGCTACCGGCTCTGTTTTAAGCGAGGTGAAATCGCAGAGGATCTGATCTTTTTTAAGAACCGGTGAAATCTCTTCAATTACCCGGACAGTATCGTGGATAGGTACAGATACGATGACAAGATCGCATTGTTCTGCAAGGTCTCTGTTTGTCAGCGGGGTCGACCGCCCTGATACCAGAACATCATACCCTGCGCGCTCAAAAACCGGGGCAAAAAGCCGGCCCATTTTTCCGGTTCCCCCGATAATACCAGCTTTCATGTACTCACTTCTCACGGATGGTCTCTTTGACTGCCATGCCAAAATGCCTGCCGCCTTCAAGCGTGCATCCCATTACGGTATCACCAACAGCAAGATTGACAACCGATATCGCCCCGCCATCTTTTCGGACCAGCCGGATAGTCTCGGCATTCTGGAGTATCAGGCTCACCTTTGCACTCCCTGCCTCCGCTTCGATAAGCAACAGGGGACGGCGTTCGATCTTGGTGCGCCCGATAATTACCGGATGTGCTGTTCCCTTCGCATCAGAAACAAGCACCTTCCCGCCGATACCGAGATCGGAAAGATACGCAGTTTTTCCACCCGGCAGGAGAATATACGCGTGAACAGCTCCCGCATTCACCCGGAACGGGCGGGGTGCGACATACGGGTTCTCCAGAGTTTCTGCATGGACAAGAAGCATTGCCGAGGACGTATTGCCCATAAGCATACCTTCACCATCAGAGAGCATCGAGCAGGTATCCACGCATACCCGGTCACCCATCCCGACCGGAAGGATTTTTGTTACCGCAAAAGGTATAAGACCTACTTCTTCGGTGGAAGCTTTCAGGAGAGCGGCCACAGCTCTGACTGATGCCGGTTCTGAGGTTTTCAGCAGGATCCCGTGCACTCCTTTTTCCAGCACATGGAGGGCAAGTTCTGCCTCGCGTGCATCCCTGACACGGGCAATGATCCGGTCCGACTGCGCGACAAGGTTCTCAAGAGGGATGACGGTCCAGTCGCTGGTTGTGACGATTACAAACTGTTTTTTCCCCAGGAGAGCCGCGGTGTTTTCGCTCTCTTTATCGGAGATAGTGTATTCAATAACATCCGTTCCAAGTCGCATATCCCCGTCAGGAGCAATAGTAGTGATCCTGCCGAGCCTGTGGACATCATCTGCCCGGTCAACAACCAGAGCATCTGCTCCGCTCTCTATGGCAGTTGTAGCGATCTCCTTGTTCCACGGGCGAATATCCACCCAGAACTGTTTCATCTCTTCTTCCCCAGGGCATTCTCCGGGTCGACCTCATCGTGGACAACCTGGCAGAGCGCCCGGACGAATGAACACGTGTCTTCCCGCTGGAAGGCGTTCCTGCCTACGCAGACTCCTGCCCCGCCGACTCCCACGGAGTCCCGTATGATCTTTAAGGACTCAAGGTCTCCGGTCTTCTCCCCGCCGGCAATGAAGACCGGCACCGAGCACGCTTTCACGATCTTCCGGAACGCTTCCGGGTCGCCCGGGTAGTTGGTCTTGATCATGTCCGCGCCGAGCTCTTCTGCTACCCGGACCGCGTGACCTACTGAC
>CAYWHL010000002.1:0-49520 GCA_964457995.1 uncultured Methanoregula sp.
ACCGACTCCTCCGGCAGTGGTCATGCCAATACGATCTGCAACCTGGTATACTTTTTTTGCTTTCTTGCTTGCGATCATGTAGCCCATGGTCGCCCTTTTCTCGGTAGCGAGAATTACACCGCTGGAAAAAACGAGACCAATAGTGGTCGTTCCCTTCATGGACTCCTGGTACTGTTCAGGCATATTGACACCTCAAAAACAAATAAACGCTAAAATACCTTTTAAAAGCGCTTTATGGTATTAAATGATATGGAGAAACTTAAAGGTTTTTATTCTGCCGGATCCCTGCAGAGAGCTCTGATAAGTTCCCGGTCGTAGAGCATAGCAACGAGACGCTTATCCCCGTTCACCACAGGAATCTGGTCTACGCGTGCACGGCGCATCTTGAGTGCACACTCACTCACTTCCGCGTTTACAGGAACAGCAACAACATTTTTTACCATGGAAAGTTTTACCGGGCGGTTCGGGAGCTGAACTTTTGATATTCCGAAACTGATTGTATGGGTGTCCCGGATGCTTTCCCAGGTCCATTCATCATCGTCAGTGCCATTGGAGAAATCGCTTACTCCGACACTATCTTCAATACTTGAGCTCCTGATGAGATCCCGCTCAGAAATGATACCCTGAAGCCGGTTCTCGGCGTCAAGGATGGGGATTGCATCGACACCGGAGATTTCCATAACTCTGCCAACAACCGGGAGCGGGGTCTCCTCCCAGAGTGCAAATGTCAGGCTCGTATACCTGTCCTTTATCTGATCGGTAATTTTAAGCCGGGCGATTGCATGCATGAGATCTGCGATTGAAAGGAGACCGACCAGCTGCCCCTCATCTACAACCGGGAGCCTGCGGATATGGTTGGTGACGAGAATACGTGCCGCTTCTCGTATATCTGCATCGGGTTTGATTGTAATGGGTTTGGGCGTCATGAGAAGCCCGAGCTGGATCTCTTCAGGCTTTGTCAATAGATCCTTTCTTGTTATGATGCCGATGATCTTTTTATTCTTGATTACAGGGACGCCGGAGATTCCGGTCCGCTTGAGAATTTTTAATACATCGTCACGGTTTCCCGGGAGTTCGACATGAACTACGTCAGCTGTCATGTAGTCTTTGACAAGCAGGTCTGTTATGATCTCACCACCATCGTTGTAACTTTGCTGTGAGTAACCACAAATGTACTGACGCTGCCAATCAGAAGACGATCAGTATTACTCTTGCCATAAGAGCCGACTATGATGAGATCAGATTTCTCCTGCTCTGCAAGAGCAACGACTTCGCTTCCAGCATGCCCCTGTTTCATGTGTGTAATGACCGTGACACCATTGTCGGAACCGTACTTCTTTGCCCTCTCCAGCACAGCTTTTCCCTCTTTTTCGAGAACACTGTACATAATCTCCACGGTATTATCATAAGGAAGTGAGGAGAACAGGCCAGTCTCCACCACATATATGGCATGGAGCTTTGCATTCCATAATTTCGCTTCATCAACAGCCCGGAAAAGCGCGCGCTGGCTTGTCTCCGATCCATCTAGTGCGACAAGTAGGTTAGAAAACACTGGCATCCCCCAAAACAAACATGCCATCTTTATTGAATTTACAAATTAAAAATGTTATGGGCATTAAGGCAGCAAGAACTTCTTTTTATCATGGATGTCAGCGGATCGCGGCTGAACTGCAGAGCGGATTGTGCAGGATCCATCGTAAACAGGTTCGCCCGCGCTCCTTTGCGGATAAAAAATGAAATCCCGGTCAGCTCAGAACCTTTGACAGCTGCATACACCAGAGATTCCGGATCCATTCTGTATACCATTGAGGTAAAAGCCATTTCAGATAACAAATCCGGGGGTACAAACATCACATTATCAGTACCCAGAAGTATTGTGCATCCCAGATCCTGCATGAGCCGAATTGGAGGGTGGCGTGCTGATAAGCTGACTCCGAGCGTCCAGTTGGATCGGGGACAGACTGCAATCGGGATCTGTCTGTCCGCACATTCGCGGAGTTGTTTTTTTGTTGCATGGGTGCAGTGGATGAGAAGGTCCGGATCAAGAGCGAGTGCTTCGTCCACATCTGCCGCATCCCGTTCTCCGGCATGCACAGCAATTTTTTTTCCTGCACGGCGTGCATTAGCAACCAGGGTATCAGTTTGTGGGATGTCGCGTGTGCTGCTGATTCCCAGTCCATCGGCCACTCTTTCCCCACCGTCTCGCCCGAAAATAACCGGTCGGAATGACAACCCCTCAGCAGCTTCCCTGATTGCGGATATTCCTGGAACACCTCCTTCACGGAAATCTGCACACCCGGCCGTGCCCCCGGCGATCATTCCCAGAATGCTCGCATGCATTCCCCTGACCAGATCCTGACATGAAGCGGCAGCGAGCAGTCGGTGTTTCAACCCGTCAGGAGGCATGACAAGGGACTCCAGATCTCCTAGTACACCGCCATCCATCGCAATAGTGTCGCCGAGATGCGTATGTGCGTTAAAAAATGCAGGACAGATCCATACGGGGGGTGCCTTGGAGTTTTCTTCTATCGCAGTGATGATACCGCTCTCGATAACTATATCGACATGGCGGGATTCAAGCTCCTCACCAATGAACGCTTGTCCGGAGATCATGTGCGATGTGTTTTTCATACGCCGTAACTCTCCTTTATATATTGAAAAACGAAATATATTTGCATGGCAAAGAAACAAGGTGGCAGATTACTCTCATCAGCTGGTCTCGTCAACTATTACGAGAGCGAGGACCGGCGGGCGGTTCACATCAGTCCCATCACGGTAATGGCGGTTGCATCAGCGATTGGTATCATTATATTAATCCTGAATATGATCTATTTGGGTTGAATGCGTAATTTTCGTTTTTTTTCATAAAATCTGATTTTTCACAGAACCTGTTGGCTCCATTCTTTTTTCAGCACGCGTTTTGTGATATCTTCATTGGGCCGGAAATAGAGATCGTCATGACCTGTCCACTTCGGGCAGTTGCGGAAGATGACGGCAGGGACGCCGTTGTTGCTCTCGCCCATGACATAGTTTGCAAACCCGGCAATCTCATCTACCACCGCTTCTTCTGTTATCTTGAGTACATGCCCGAACAGATCGGTATCGCCACGGAAGTCCCGTATCGCATGAAACCCGCTCCATCCGATTGCGTTTCCGGTCTGCCCGCGCCGGAATGATCTGCCGCAGGTATCAGTTATGATGACCCCCACATCTTTATTGGAAAAAACCTTGATTTCTTCGCGTATTTCCCATGCAGCCTTCATGGGATCCGGTGGCAGGAAGATCACCATCCCGTCCTCGATATTGCTCTGGTCGACACCCGCACGGACACCAATATGACCGCATGCAAGTTCGGAAAGGATGAACGGGTGTTCCATGATAATATCAGCAGATGCGTCAAGAACAGCCTGAACAAAACGGGGGTCTTCACCATTCATTTTTGCCAGCCGCTGTGCCCGGTCTGAAGGTGTGATAGATGTGAGCGTTTTTATGTAACCTTTTGCCTTTGAGTAAATAGTTGAGGCTATGCAGAGAATATCGCCATCCTGCACTGCTATCCTGTCACAAATCATTGCTGCAATGTTGTCACCCGCATGAATGAGGGGAAGGGCCCGAACACCCATGACCTGAATCTGCTCCATAGTAACAGCTCTATGAGATGATCTGATGATAAAGGAGTTTCGTTTCGGAACCCTTAAAAAAAAATTATGATCCCGGCTCTTTTTTTTAAAAAAAAATTGCACGTAATACATTGAGACCGGTAAAAGCGTTCAATAAAAAAAGGGAATCCCAATGGTGTGTTTCGTCGTCATTTGAATGTGTGAAACTTTCAGACAGGAAATATGGCACAATAATGTGGATGGAGAGTAAAGCGGGACATGTACGATTCCCTCGTTCTTCCACAGGGCCAATGGAAAATCTTTGCCCCCAAAAAAGAACTCCATTACCAAAATTCCTTTCGGAATTAATAATCGGCCGATATATTTTTATCGGGATAACACGCATCACCTCCTTGTCATGTACCTCATCATCCGGTGCCCGTCCTGCAGGACATTCACTTACGTTGACCGGTTCCAGAAATGGAAGCTCTGCCCAATCTGCGGGCATGCCCATGAGGTGGTCAAGGCACCGGCGTACCTGGAGGTTGAGGATTTCATAGAGGCAGAACACATCGTAAAACAGATGGAAAAACACCTCCATACGACCAAAAAACCAGATTTCTCACCGGAAGAAACTGCTGAACTGCGCCATCATTATACCGAGGCACTGCGAAAAAAGGCCAAAGGCCGTTATGTACACTAATGCAATAATCTTTTTTTGACTTTCCGGCTCCGCAGGGAAAAATTATTCCGTACTCGTAAACTGTTGTGGCATTACGAATTATGGATCGTCCCCCGCACGTACGATGATCCGACACCAACGATACAGAGGCACGTAAAGATAAGGAATGCTACCGTTGTGCTGGTAAGAAGGGCTGGATAGACTGGAGGAGTGATGGCAATGTTGCCGATGAATACCGAGAAACAAAACATGGCGATCGCCATGGATAGTACCTGCCCGAGTGATCTCATTGTCGACACCATGCTGGACGCGATGCCAAGATGCCGTATATCAACCGAACTCATGATTGCATTGGTATTCGGCGATGAGAAGAGGGCATAGCCAAAGCCGAGCACCATCAGACTGAAAATGATCACATAGAGGGAAGTTTCAGGGGTAAGGAAAACGAACGATGAGAGACCGAGCGTGGTAATGGCCATACCAAGAGTCGCAACTATCCGGGGTTCAATCCTGTCTGAAAGCTTTCCTGCAACGGGTGAGAAAATTGTCTGGATAACTGGCTGGGCAATCAGTATGAGCCCTGCTGTTTCTGCTGAAAAACCCCGGATGTACTGGAAGTAGAGCGAGAGGAGGACTGCGACTGCGAAGGTTGAACCGTAATTGATCATTGCTGCAATGTTGGAAAACAGGAAGGTGCGGTTCTGTGAAAAGATGGCTAAATCAAGGAGCGGGCTTGTGCAGTGTTTTTCCCGCCAGATGAAGATAGCCAGGGCACATCCTGCAACAATGATCCATACTCCCGCTGCGGGATCGGGAATCAGGAGCATGCCGAAAATACCGCAGAACAACATGATTCCGTACACAACCGACCCGTACAGGTCAAAACGGTCACCAGAAGAATCAGCCCATTCATGAGTAACACTGTGCAGGGTCAGGGCTATCGTGGCAAGCCCGAGCGGTACGTTGACCAGAAAGATTGCCGGCCATCCGAAATGATCGGTGAGAATACCGCCGAGAAAGGGGCCGATGGAAAGGCCGGCATACACGGTCGCGATAGTGATCCCCAGCGCCCAGCCGCGTTCGCCAGGCCCATAGACCTGCGTCACAATGGCAACTGACGTGGCAAAGAGCATAGCTCCCCCGATTCCCTGCACGAACCGTGCGATAATCAGAATACCTGCAGCGGGAGCGAGAGCGGATGCAAGGGATGCAGCAGTAAAAATCAGGACACCCAGCACAAAGATCTTTTTACGCCCGATAATATCAGCAAGCCGCCCAAACGGCACGATGAAAACTGCTGCCGAAATGATATATGCAGATGTAATCCATCCCAGTGTTACCGCATCGGCATTGAACTGCGCTGCCATGGCCGGCAGGGCAATGGTGATGGACGATCCTGTATACGGGACGAGGAATGAAGCAAGGGCTGCGACAAGGAGGATCACCTTCTTTTCGCGTTCATCGACCATGAATAATCCGACGTTGGCGCTGGTACAGGTTAAGGGTATTGCATCTGAAAAAAGAGTTAATGGGCAGATCTGAAGTGCAATGACGAAATATCTAAACAAATGTATCCCCATGTATCCTCATAAGAGATCCCATGGAGCAGTACGATGTCGTGGTGATTGGTGCAGGCCCGGCCGGCTTGTTCTGTGCGTTACAGGCTGCCCTGCCCGGGCATTGTATTCTCCTGCTGGAGAAAAATAAAAGCCCTGGTACAAAGCTCCTCCTCTCCGGATCCGGGCAATGCAATATTACCCATGGCGGTGAGATTCGCGATTTCCTTTCTCATTATGGGGATCACGGAAAACAGGTAAGACCGGCATTGTTTGGTTTTTCCAACCAGGATCTCATCGGCTTTTTCAGCGAACGCGGGCTATCCATGATAACGGAATACAATGGTAAGGTATTCCCACAAACGCGGCGTTCAGCCGATGTTCTTGCCATACTTGTCCATGAGTGCAGGGAGCGGGGAGTAGTCCTGCGGTGCGATGAGCCGGTGACCGGAGTCACCCGCTCACCACAAGGATTTGAAATTGACACTCCGGTCGCAACCTACCGCACCATGGTGCTGGTCATCACTACTGGCGGCGTTTCGTACCCTCATACCGGATCCACCGGAGACGGGTACCGGTTTTCTGAATCGCTGGGGCAGCCGGTGACAAAAACAGCACCTGCACTCACTCCTCTGCGGATCCGGAATTATCCTTTTGCAGAGCTCTCCGGTATCTCGTTTGAGTGCATGCACTTTACGGTCTGGCGGGCTGGAAAAAAGATTGCTGATACTACCGGGGATGTGCTGTTTACGCACCTTGGATTATCCGGCCCGGGCATCCTTGATGCTTCGCGGAATATTCAGGCAGATGATGAGATCAGGCTCTCTTTTGTCGGACACCTGAAACAAGAAGAATTCGCAGCCGATCTCATAAAACGTGCCGGAAAAAACAGGACCTGGCAGCTGAGAACGCTCCTTGCTGAGTACCCGATCCCGGAACGATTGAACAGGATACTGCTTGCATTGTCCGGAATCCCTCCCGATCTCACATGTGCCCATTTCTCCGCAGCTCAACGATCAAAACTGATTATGAACTGGACACAGTTCCCATTGACTGTATCGGAACCCGGCGATTATTCTATCGCGATGGTGACAAGGGGAGGAGTTGCGCTGGATGGTGTGAATCTGAAAACAATGGAATCAAGGATCATACCCAATCTGTTTTTTGCCGGTGAAGTGCTGGACATCGACGGTGATACCGGGGGATACAATTTGCAGGCAGCATTTTCGACCGGGTTTTTGGCGGCACGGAGCATCCGGAAACGATGGGAGATCTCATAATCCGTGACAGGAATTCATAAAAAAAGCAATAAAAACGTATCTGGTATCTGTATATCGTAACGCGATTTACCAAAAAAAATCATACGATCGTGATTGCCCTGTTATCTTCACTCAATATTACCCGGCCCAACCGTAATGCCTGCCTTTTTAATAAGATAATATCCCCCCGCAAGACCGACAACAATTACACCGATTCCTATCAACTCAAAACCAAAATCAATCCCGGACATGCCGGTAGGATCGAGAAGAATAACCTTCCTCGCGATCGCAATGATAGCGAGAAGAAGAACGATCTCCACGTGGATCGAATTTTCACTGAAATACGCCTTGATGGTATCTAACAGCTCGATGCCGATGAGCACCAGCAGGAAAGCCCCAAGTACAGCGGTAAGTTCGTGGGATTCAAGTAATAAGAGTGGATCGTTGCTCAGTGATTTGAAAATGTACCAGACAAGTTCAAGAAGCGCTGCTGCAAGCACGAGAATGAGCAGGGCCATAAGCGCCCCGTAGACAATTTTTTCAAATTTATTGACAATTTCAATCATATCCGTCCTCCTTCAGCAGGTACAAGGTCCGGATTATCCGGGTTATATAATTTAACTACATCACCAATCACGATTACCGCCGGGGGTTTAATACCCTTTTTTCTGGCAGCGTCAGCAATGGTTGCAAGCGATCCCGTGGTTACCCGCCGGTCTTTACGCAGGCCCCGCTCAATAACCGCAACCATCGTACTGGCTGCCTTGCCGTTCCTGATAAGTACATCTGCAATCTTACCAAGGTTTGCCACACCCATCAGGATCACGATTGTGCCCCGACTCTTTGCGAGCAGTTGCCAGTCAAGTGCCGGTTCTGCTTTGGTCGGGTCTTCATTGCCGGTGAGTATGGATACCTGCGATGCATATTTCCGGTGTGTGAGGGGTATTCCGACTGATGCCGGTACGGCAAGTGCACTGCTCACACCTGGCACCATCTCAATCGGTATTCCGGCGCTGCGGACCGCTTCGAGTTCTTCCCCGCCCCGTCCGAACAGGAAAGGATCGCCACCTTTAAGCCGGACAACATTCATTCCCTTCTTTGCCCGGTCAATGATCAGGTCTTCAATCTCGTCCTGCTCTAATGTGTGTTTCCCGCCATACTTCCCGCAGTCAATCTTTTCGGCATTGGCGGGTAATGATGCAAGAATTTCTTCTCCGGGCAGCTGGTCAAACAACACGACATCAGCGGCATCGATCACAACTCTTGCCCGCTGTGTAAGTAGTCCTTCTCCGCCCGGGCCGGATCCGACAAGGTATACTTTACCGTTCATATTTTATACCCAGTTTCCGGTATGCATCAGCAATCAGGTCCCGTGCCTGAATATGAAGTTGTTTTCCCTGTTTTCGTGCCTGCTCAATAGTCTGTACGTCCGTTTCGATCCGCTCTGTGCGTTTACCGTCCAGCGAAATTACTTCTGCGATCAGGTGCCCGGCGCAGCAGTAGATGCCCAGGGGGGTGTAGCATCCGCCTCCAAGTTGTTCCATTACAGCCCGCTCGACAGCCACATCAGTATGGGTCTGTGTATGGTCGAGCGCGGAGAGTTCCTCCATGAGGGAAGGATCTGCCCGGCTGACAACAGCAATTGTTCCCTGGTTGGGTGCCGGGACAAATTTTTCCAGGGGAAGGCGATCTCCATGAATACGTATTCCAAGACGTACAAGTCCTGCTTCTGCTACTATGATGGCGTTGAATTCACCGGCGGCCATTTTCCGGATCCGTGTATCGACATTGCCCCGGAGATCCTTTATGGTAATTCCAGGATCATGACGGAGAATCTGGGCCCGCCGGCGTGTACTTGATGTTCCGATTACCCTGACTGCGTCCAGGGAGCCCTGATAGGCAAGGTAATCGGCAGCTGAATCGCGTTTGAGTACAGCGGTGGTAACGAGCCCGCTCGGGCGGTATGCCGGGATATCTTTCATACTGTGCACAGCGCAATCAATAGTTCCGGCCAGGATAGCGTCGTCAAGTGCACGGACAAAAACCCCCTGTCCACCGATCTCGTGAAGGGGCACTCCAGTCTTTGAGTCTCCATGAGTAGTAATGATTACCTGCTCGGCATCGATGTTACGTGCGGAGAGCATTTTGCAGACTGCAGATGTTTGTGCGAGCGCCAGCTTGCTCCCGCGTGTTCCTATTCTGACAGACATTGTTTATACACCTGGGCAAGTGTGGTGAGATCCTGATTGCTGTGCGCTGAGGAAAGGAAATTTGTCTCAAACTGCGATGGTGGAAGGAAGATGCCGGTATCCAGCATCCGTTTCCAGAACCTGCTGAACGACACGGTGTCACATTCCCTGACCTCACGGTAATTTTTCGGGGGTTCATTACGGAAGAACCATTTGAACATCGACCCGAGCCTGATAAATGATCCGGTGCGTACACTGTCCAGCGACTCTTCAAGAATGCGCGTCTTTTCATTGAGATCGTGGTAGAGTGTCTGATGATCGTGCAGCCATTTCAACGTCGCTATACCTGCTGTGAGTGAGAGGGGATTCCCAGAGAATGTGCCTGCCTGGTATACCGGACCCTGGGGTGCAACCAGCTCCATGATCTCACGCCGACCGCCAAATGCACCAACAGGAAGTCCTCCCCCGATAATTTTTCCCAACGTTGTGAGATCCGGCTGGATATCATACATTTCCTGTGCTCCGCCAATACCGAGCCTGTAACCAGTAATAACCTCATCAAAAATCAGGAGCACATCATGTGCACGGGTGATTTCCCTGATATCACGCAGGTAGTTGTCATCAGGCAGGATAGGTCCGAGATTACCAAGCACCGGCTCGATAATGAGCGCGGCAATATCGGTATTTACTGTCAAAAGAGATTCCAGAGCTTCGGGATCATTGTACGACACCTGCCGTGTATGGGCTACGAGATCAGCAAGCACGCCGGCAGAATCCGGAACACCCAGCGTTGTGGCGCCCGAACCGGCTTTGACCAGCACCGCATCATGGGCACCATGAAATCCCCCCTCGATCTTAACGATATCTTTTTTTCCCGTAAAGCCTCGTGCGAGACGGATCGCGGCCATTGTCGCCTCAGAGCCACTTGATACGAACCGCACCATGTCCATACCCTTATGATCACCCGTGATCATTTTTGCAAACGTAGGTTCAAGCGGTGAAGGAGTGCCATACAGCCAGCCGCTCTCCAGCTGTAATTCGATCGCTTTTCTGATATGGGGATGCACGTGCCCGAGGATAAGCGGGCCGTATGCCATACAGCAGTCAATATATACGGAACCATCAACGGTCGTAAGATGCGAACCGCTTGCGTGTGCGGTGTAAAATGGGTAAGGTTTGATAGCCCGCACCGGACTACTGACGCCTCCGGGCATCAGGGTTTTTGCGGTCGCGAACAAGTCACTGCTTTTCATCCAGCCACCTGGCGGCATCGCCTGCAAAATAGGTGATGATCAGTTCAGCCCCGGCACGTTTTATGGAAGTCAGGCTTTCTAATACAGTCTCCTTTTCCCTGATCCATCCATGTTCAGCTGCACATTTGATCATGGAATATTCACCACTTACCTGATACGCGGCGACTGGCAGGCCAAGCGTTGCGATCTCTGAAAGAATATCGAGATAAAATAAGGCCGGTTTTACCATAAGGATATCAGCTCCTTCATCAGCATCCATCTGCGATTCAAGGATTGCCTCACGGGAATTGCCAGGATTGATCTGGTATGTGGTCCGGTCACCAAATGCAAATCCCGAATCAGCCGCTTCGCGGAATGGCCCGTAGAGGGCAGAGGCAAACTTGGTCGAGTAGGACATGATCAGAATGTTCTCAAAACCGGCATCATCCAGTGCTGCACGTATTGAACCAACCATACCATCAAGCATGCACGATGGAGCAATGACATCGGCGCCGCTCTCAGCATGGCTTATCGCGATTTTATTCATCAGCTCAAGGGAAGGATCATTGAGCAGGTCAGGGCCATACCGGGTATCCCCGACAATCCCGCAGTGACCATGGTCGGTATATTCGCAGGCGCAGACATCTGTAATAACCACCATCTCTTTTACTTCCGCCTTGACCCTGCGGACTGCCTGCTGCACAACACCTTCCGGATGATAGGCAGAGCAACCTTCTGGATCTTTATCCCGGGGGATACCAAAGATCAGGATTGCCCGGATGCCCTTCTTCCATAACTCCGCTGCCATCGGTGCAATATCGCTGACCGGATAGCGGAACTGGCCGGGCATCGATTCGATAGGGAGGGGAGCAGTGATTGTCTCATCAACAAAAAGCGGCGCGATGAGATCATTTTTCGATAAGCCGGTTTCGCACAGGAGCGGCTGAATCACGCGTGACCGTGACCGCCTCATCCGTCGCTGGGGAAACATATTTGTATTACCATCTCCTGTATTCTGCCTGTTTACACTTTCTTAAATCCATCATATTTATGATTATATTATCTACTGCCGCCAGTCTCTTCTGCAGTATGGTGCTTGAGAGCATACGCAAGCCTGAGCGCGCTCGTTATCAGGTTGCGGAGGTCTTCTTGTGTATACCGGTTACTCTCAATCTGCTTCCAGTCTTTGGTGGTGTCCTCATCATTTTCGCCAACCCACGATGCAATGGCAACTTCCGGGGTGTGGAACCCAAGCCAGGAAAAAAAATTCATGAGGTTGCCTGCAACATGCTGCACGCCATCAACGTGGCCGATAATGATAAGACCGGCAACTTTATCGTTGATCATACGGTTCCCGAACCATGAGTACTGGTTTTCAATTGCATTCATCCGCTCGACAAATTTCTGAACAATTGCTGAGTGGTTATTCCACCGGATCGGCGTTGCGAGGAGCAGGATATCGCACGCGAGCACCGCGTCATACACGTGCTGCATCTGGTCATCGTCATATTTAAGCGAGCTCTGGCAGGGATACGTGCAGTACGCCGGATTTTCTGAGTAGTTACCCTCGCAGTCATGAATGATAAGGTCTTTTAGCCTGATAAATGTCGTTTTGCACCCGAAATCTTTGTATATGTCAAGTGCACGCAAAAGAAGACGTTCGGATTTACTCATTCCGGGTTGCTGGCGACTCGAACCCGAGAGCCCGAGCACGCTGATTCCTTTGCGTTTTTCAATGTCCAGCGGTGGGATGACCGTGACACCAAATTTTCGTCCGACCAATGGTGCAGGCATGATTTATTATCAAGGAGCCCGCGATAATCTAGTTATTGATCCACATCTCCGGCTCTTGCGCAACATCATACCGATGACGCCAGCTGCCGGGGCAGGGAGCGGGATTGTATGCCAGACGACACGAATAAAATCATTGCAGAGAACCGGGCAAAGTGTATCTGCGAACCATGCCCGACGTATAATGAGTGCATGCGGGCAGGAGACGAACTCTTGTTCTGTGTAACGGGAAAAAGCCCGACCTGTACCTTTGATAAAAAAGGATGTATCTGCCCAACCTGTCCGGTCAAGCCAGTCCTGACACTCAAAAAAGCATATTATTGCATCCGGGGATCCGAACAGGAGCAAAAATAAGCCTGCGGTTTAAAAATGAGACATTGAACTAAAATAATTCCTTTCATAAAACCTTTTCAACCTTTTTATGAAGGTAAGACGGCTCTCATTACTCCTGAATAATTCCCTTTGGAAGGATATTGATTCCCTTGTCTGCCCTGATTTATTACCTGGCAGAAAAAACCACTCCAAAGCGTGAAACACGAGGCTTATTATTCCCTCCGGATTAGGCCGGTATCGATCCTGTCTCCCTGTGTGATTGCTCGCACAAGCGCCATTGCAGCGGCAATGTCACCCTCCTCGGCACTCTCACGGATGGAAAAAGTTGCATCAGTGAGAAGTTTTTTTGCCAGAACCCGGGTCAGGTCATCGACAATCTCTGCTATCCTGGTATCTGAACAATCCAGTCGGGCGATTGCCCGGTCCCGCTCCCGGACTCGTACGGCATCCGCCCACATGTGCAGTGCTGCGAGCATATCATCAGCAGATCTCCGGTTCAGGTGACGAAGGAAGATTTCAAGTTCCGCATCAACAAAATCACAGGCCCTCTCGGCTTCTGCTTTCCGGGTGCTCATGGTCTGCTCGTTGATGGTGCGCAGGTTGTCGATGGAAAAAAGGCGGACCCCGTCAATTGTCTCTGCCCCGTCCTCGACATCCCGTGGCTGGGCGATATCTATAAGGATAAGCGGACGGGGGTGCCCCTCCACAGGCCAGCACCTGTTTTCCATTGCATGCGCCAGCTCTTTTTTATGTATGATTGGGTGGGGTGCAGACGTACAGGAGATCACAACATCCGAGAGTGTGATGTAGTGGTAGAGTTCTGACAGGCGTACTGCCTTGCCCCCGATCTTGTTTGCAAGAATAACTGCCCGCCCGTATGTCCGGTTCGCTACATACATTGCAGTCAGCTGTTTTGCGGCAAGGGCCTGGGCGACCAGCAGCCCCATCTCGCCACTGCCCACCACAAGAATATGCTTGCCTTCAAGACTCCTGATTTCGGATTCAGCGAGTAGCACGGCGGCAGAACCTACGGACACAGCACCACGGTTGATCAGAGTGCGTCTGCGCACTTCAATCCCGACGTGCACTGCCTTGTTGATGCAGAATTCCAAAAAGGGGCTTGCAGTGCCGGACTCCTGTGCATCAGCCAGTGTCTTTTTCAACTGTCCGATGATCTGGTCTTCACCGACAATCATGGAATCGATACCGGAGGCGAGGCTGAAGAGGTGACGAAGTGCTCCTGTGCCGTCATGTATAAAGAAATCAGATCTTCCCTGTTCGATCAGGAAATCCCTGATCTGCTCTGCATCACCTTCGACGATCAGTTCGACACGGTTGCAGGTCTGGAGCAGGAGAACTCCCTTGAACCGCTGGCCGGCTTTCTTGAGAAATCCGGGCTCATCAGGAAACCGGAACGCCTCAAGGGCCATGACATTTGCCGTGTGATGGCTTACGCCGGCTATCGCGAGGAGGGCAGCGGAGGATTCATTCATGCAGGAATCTCTCCGTTACCTGCTGGCGTGCCTGTGCAGGATCTTTTTTTAAGGTCTCCCAGAGTGCCGAATCGTTTAGCACTTCTCGGAGAATGGCGTTCCGGCGGGCCGGGGAGGGTTGATACTGTTTCAGCTGCGCCCGCAGGTCACGCTGCAATGCTATCATCTCTTCAAGGGCAGGGTAATGTTTCTCAAGTTGTTCTCGTATGAACCGTGATACGGCCGGGCTGTTTCCCTTTGTGCTGATAGCAAGCGTATAGTTTTTACCCATGGTCACCGAGGGAATGATCACATCCCCCGCTTCACCATCCGCGTTATTAAACAGAATCCCCCTTGCCGTGCAGAGGTTTTTTATCCGGTTGTTCTGGGCCGGATCGGAAAATGCCCCGATTACCAAAAATGCTCCGTCAATTATCCTGTCGAGCACTTCATCAGGAACAGTGCCGGCATCAAGTACTGTGCTTTTAACTGGCAGTGTTCTGATCTTTTGCGAGAATGAACGGCTCACCACCAGTATATCAGCCTCACCGGAAAAATACGCAACTTTTCGTGATGCGACCTCTCCTCCCCCGAAAATGACGACACGCTTGCCCGAACAATCCACAAAGAGGGGGATCATCTGGTACTAAATAGAGTGATTGCGTTACTTTAAGATGTTGGAATTGTCGTGATTATTTCCCTGTTCTCACTTCACCATCGTTCGGGTCCGACCAGGGAAATTGACTGCCCTGTTATCTAAGGACACCATAAAAAGGAATGCAGAAAAACGAAAGGACGAATTCCTGCCGGTGTCCAGGGTGTTCGATATACTTAAATTGTTTGAATGCTCACACTTTAGAGCACACCTGCGCCGATAGTGTAGTGGTTATCACTAGGCGTTGCCAACGCCTAAACCCGGGTTCGAGTCCCGGTCGGCGCACTCGGACTTTTTGTGAATTCTGATTGATTTTTCTTTGATTTGATTATAAAAAAAATTGATGTTTGAAATTTTTTTAATTTTTTTTTTGGGAAAAATTCAGATTAAAAAACCGGAAACCCTGTCCGCTTATTTTCCTTCGAATAATGCAGCAATATCAAGCTTCGTTGACCGTTCCTTATAGTACCGGAAAAGGTTTTCACCCCATTCTACAGCACATGGTTCACTGCTGAAAATATCAGAAGAACTGTCGTAGAGGTTTGTATCCTTCTTAAAAAGGCCCAGTGACAGGTACTTATCGGTGACGGTCAGCCCGACCCGCAGTTTCTCACCGGTTATCCATACAGAAAAATTGGGATAGCCTACAAGCTCCTGCATATTCGATGAATAGGGCTCTTTTGTTAAAAGTTCTATAACTTCGTTATTTACGACAAGTTCGACCGGGATACCCGTGACCACTTTTTCTGCAATGAACTGGGCAAGACCTGGACTGGCTACTGAAGAAATCCCATGGATATACGCGGCATCCTTCAGGATTTCGAGATAGTGAGAATATACATAAAACATATCAGTTGTCGTGTCTTGTTTTGCTTCTGATTCATACAGGTCACTAATTCTGGAAAGAAAGGTTTCAGGAAGATCAGAAAGATCATGGTCTGTAAAGAATGTGTGATGCTGGTTGATCCCTCCCATGAGCTGAACAAATCCTTCGACATTCATTGCTACTACCCCTCCAAGCGGGGTAAGGTGGTACTCATAATTCACTGACTCAATAAGTCCCTGTTTTTCAAGGCTGCGGATCTTGGGAATTAATGCCTGGGATGTGCTCCCTGTAACCTCACGCAATCGGCTGAGGGATGCTTTATTGTGGAGTATGGTAAGCAGAATCTGAATCTTTAGCCGTGAACTGTAAATGGAATGGATAGGTTTCTGGTGTTTTTCATAAATTTTGATGGAATCCATTTAATGTATATTAACACTATGAAGACATATTTTATTCGTTATCAGCTCATCACGTTTACCTCTGGAAGTTCCCCATGCGTATAAATGATTTCGTTTTAGTAGTGCAGGTAAGACAACGATGAGACCAGAAGACATAATCCTCCAATGGTCAGGAATTGTCCGTCAGAAATGACATCACAGAGAAGATCATTCTTTGTCGTTCGATCGATAGAAATGATGCAAAACTGGGAATACACAACAGAAATAACGATCACTCCTGTGGCGACCATCGGAATGACAGAACTTCCTATCGTGAGAATAATAGCTCCCGCTGAAATATTTATTATCGTGAGGATACTCCGGCTTCGTGCAACACCCACAAGAACCGGAATGGTCGCAACACCGGATGCAGAATCTCCGCTCCGGTCCCTGATGTCGGGGAGTACGGAGGCAACAAACGTCCAGCAGAATATGAACAGGAATACAACCATGGACGCTGCACCTGGTGCTGAAGCACCCAGATATACCGGTACCAGCGAAAACGCGAGTGCCCATGACGTGGAGACCACAAGGTTTTTCATCACCGGGATCTCTTTTAACCGCCGGTATCCGCACCACTTCGGCAGTATAGGAACGCTGTAGAATATTCCGCTTATGAGTGGTATCATAACCACACAGAATGCAACAATTCCGTAAAACGCGGCAATGGTAAGTGCGGTGAGGTATGCACCGAGTGCAGCGATAAAGAGGTGGCGTTCGAACTTTTTAGTGATCCGGAAACGACGTTCATGGTTGAGCGCATCTTCCACTTCATCGGTTTTCCGGTTTAAATTATAAACGGAGAATACAATCAGGAACATGACCGCAGCGATGTGGCTTGTCCAGGAAATATCCTGAATGAAACATGAAGTATATGCCATGCCTACTGCAGCTGAACCAAGGAATAATGAGCTGTAGAGCAGGAATTCTCCATAATCGCGAACTCGCGAAAAGAGGGAATTACTGATGTTCGATACAAAATGCCTGTGGCTGGTATACTCATGGTAGATAAAAGATTCCATGAGATACATTCAGGGACAAAAGAAACATTCATTTTGCTGGCGAATGTTAATCGCAGCGATTAATCTGAATAGCCGTGATAAATAAATGACAATCTATACAATTTTCATTCCGGATATGAAGCTCAGGAAAGATGATATGAGTCAGATCCGTTCAGAAAGAATAGTCTCGATTGAATATTAATCTTTCCATATAATTGCCACAATCCATTGAACAGCAGCACAGGATATTTCCCCATGATTTCAGTATTGTATGTAGACGACGAACCAGCGCTACTCGAAATCGGCACACACTTTTTAGAGAGATCAGGTCAGTTCCGTGTTGACACCGTGACATCGGCCCCCGAAGCACTGCAAAAAATAAAATCAATGTCGTATGATGCGATTGTCTCCGATTACCAGATGCCGGGAATGGATGGTATTGCCCTCCTCAAAGAGATCCGTGCTGAATTTCCTGATCTTCCTTTCATCATATTCACTGGTAAAGGCAGGGAAGACGTGGTGATTGAAGCATTTGATAACGGAGCTGATTTTTACCTCCAGAAAGGAGGAACTCCAACACCGCAGTTTTTAGAACTTGGACACAAGATCATTGCTGCAGTCCGGCGCAGAGAGGCGGAGAAAGCGTTCCAGGATAGTGAGACACGGTACCGGAACGTTGTGGAAGACCAGACTGAATTTATCTCACGCTTTCTTCCAAATGTTACCCACGTATTTGTGAACGAGGCATATTGCCGGTATTTTAAAAAATCCCGTGATGAGATCATCGGAAAAAAATTTATACCTGATATTCCACAAGAGGATAAGAATCTCGTCAGAGATTATTTTCTCTCCCTGACAAAGGAAAAACCGATTGCATCCATCGACCATCGCATCATTATGCCGGATGGTGAGATCCGTTGGCAGCGCTGGAGCGATCGGGCAATTTTTGATGACGGGGGAACACTTATCGAATACCAGTCCGTGGGTCGCGATATAACCGAAACCAAACGTTCTGAAGAAGATCTGCGCATAATCAATGAGGAACTCAAAGCAGCGTATGAACAGATTACTGCAACCGAAGAGGAGTTGCGACAAAACTACGATGAGCTGAACTATAAAGAGCAGAAACTGCGGGAAAGTGAAGAAAATTACCGCCGCATCGTGGAAACGGCGTATGAGGGCATCTGGGTTCTTGACAGTCAGTTCCGGATAATACAGGCAAATGACCGGATGGCAGAGATGCTGGGTTACCAGCCTCACGAGATACGTCGGCGGTTAATCACGGATTTTATTCACTCGGATGATTTCCCAGACCATGAGTGTCATGCTTCAGTGCGTCGCAAGGGCATAAGAGACCGGTACGAGCGGCGCTATCTCCGGAAGGACGGGACTTGGCTCTGGACACATGTCTCAGCGACACCTGTCTTCAATAATGACAGATTTGTGGGGTCATTTGCTATGGTTACGGACATTTCTGAACGCAAGAGTGCTGAAGAAGCACTCCAGAAAAGCGAACGGCTGTACCGGACAATAGTAGAGACTGCCCCGGGAATGCTTATAATCTGTGATTCCATGGGGAAAAACCTGTATGCGAGTTCAAATTGCAGGAATATTACCGGATATACGCAAGCAGAACTTACGGGAAAATTTGTCTGGTGGGTGCATGAGGACAGTACACCAAAAATGAAATCGCTCTTGAAGGATATGCTGGAAAACAAAGTTAGTGGTCACAATGTCGAGTTCAAAGGAATAAAAAAAGATGGTGAGGTATGGTTTGGGTCGCAGTCATGGGAGCCGATACAGGATAGTCAGGGTAACCTGATTCAGTATGTGATACAGGTTATTGACATCACTGATCGCAAGAATATGGAAGAAACTCTGAAACAATCGGAAAACCGGTTTGCCGATATCATCAACAACCTTCCGGATGCGACCCTGGTAATTGATCCGAATGGTAAGGTCATCGCATGGAATAAGGCAATTGAAGATTTGACCGGGGTCAAAGCCGAGGACATGATAGGAAAAGGTAATTATGAGTACGCAATACCATTTTACGATAAGAGAAGACCGATTTTAGTAGATTTGATTTTTAAGTCAGATGATGAGATAGCCAAAAACTATTCGGGAATTATCCATAAAAAACGGAATGTCCTTATTGCTGAAACAACTCTGCCGCAACCGAAAGGAAAAAGATCCATTCTGTGGGCAAAGGCGTCACCACTCTATGATGACCATGGGACTGTGGTTGGTGCAATCGAATCAATCAGGGATATCACAGATTGTAAAGAGACCCGGGATCCACTGAAAGGCAGTCAGGTCTGTCTGATAAATGGATAGATATTATACTGTTCTGTTTCTTTGTATACGCAGAAGGGTGAAAATTCCCTTTTAGTAAATGTTTTTTGGTATTTTATCCGGATTGAAGGAATATATCCTGCTTCATTTATCTCAAAAACAAATAGCAGTTCCCTGCTCCCGGATCACGTGCTTTGTTATCATCATAACTTAGCCATTCAATTGGATTCTTACCTGCATCAGAAAATACCGGGACATATCGCTCATTCATTTACGTATGATTGGAACCATACTGAAATAATAAACCCCTTTTTCCGGAATTACCTTTTTACATGATGTAGTTTTCATTACAATATGATGCAGGAAATATATAGAAGATCTGGGAATAATGTATTCGCGGACATCACAGTGCAGTTAGTGATTTTTCAGATTCATCACTGACTGGCTGATCCCGGCCAGGGTATCGAAATTTTCCGGTGTAATTATTTCCATAGGAATTTCAATTTTATAGCTGCTCTCAAGATAATCAACGAGTTGAAGCAACCCGATTGAATCAATTACACCGGTTTCTGTCAATGATTCATGTTCATTGACTGAATTCTTTCCATCAAGAAATCCCCTTGATTTCAAAAAATGCACAATATTCCTGGTTATCTCATTCATGGAGTTCACATCGGTTGAGTCGTACGGATATAAGGCAAATGTTTATATAAAGTATTTGGTATACTATTTCTAGTAAGATATATATTAACATAATGGTGAATTATGGATAACAGGACTTTTAGAAACGGGTTTGATATAAAAAAGGAAATGCTGGGCAAAGTAAAAGAACTGAAAGAAAAATTACCCCCTTTCATGAAAGAAGCGGTACAGGACCAGTTCAAAAAAGATGGCATTGTTATCGGGGTTTCCGGTGGTGTGGATTCTGCAGTTATCGCTACTCTCGCTGTAGAAGCACTGGGTCCTGACCATGTGTACGGCCTGATCCTTCCCGAGAAGGAATCGACACCTTCCAGCAGGGAACTTGCGATACCTTTATGCAAGAAACTAAAAATCCCCTATAGCGAAGTGCCGATCACACCGATGCTGGAAGCATTCGATATTTATCGCAGGAAAGAAGCTCTCTTCTGTGAACTTTTTCCCCAATATGATCCAGCAATCCATTCGACAAACTTATTTCTTCCTTCGGGAATCGCATCAGAGAGCC
The DNA here is from genome assembly GCA_964457995.1 of uncultured Methanoregula sp. GTDB lineage: Archaea > Halobacteriota > Methanomicrobia > Methanomicrobiales > Methanospirillaceae > Methanoregula. The sequence continues at coordinate 20,535 of CAYWHL010000002.1, forward strand.
TGCTCGCTTTACCCTCAATCAGGCTCTCAGATAAGAAAGGATCGATCATTACTAAACGCCTCTCTGCACCGCAATACCTGAACTTCATCAGTCTCCAGAATGTAAAACAGAGAACGAGAATGATTGCTCTCTACCTCCAGGCAGAAAAAATGAATTACGTAGTAAGCGGTACCACCAATAAATCAGAATTATTATGCGGCTATTTCGTAAAGTTCGGAGACGGCGGGGTTGATCTGGAACCGATAGCGAATATGTATAAGCTGCAGGTGTATAAGCTTGCAGAACTGCTTAATATTGATAAAAAAATTATATCCCGTGCACCGAATCCGGATACCTGGAGTCACTTCACCTCCGATGAAGATTTTTATTTACGAATGCCATATGAAATCCTTGACCAGCTCCTGTACTCTGAAGAATACCATATCCCACCAGATATCGTCAGGAAGTGCACAGGCTTGACTTCAGGCCAGATGAATTCGGCCTTTAAACATATTCATAGTATGAAGAATGCCTCCAGGATGCTCCAGCTTGCCCCGCCGGTGTATATGTAATAGACATAACGATACCTGATGTTTAGACGATAAACCGATTTGGTTAATATCCGTTAAAAATTGATTATCAGGATTCTCTACAGTTACACCGTATTGAGGAAAAACACCTATCCATAGAAGTTGACAAAAATCGTATTTTATTGATAATACTCAAGGGTCATACCCCAAAAATTTTTTTTAATGAGAGTGAAAATAAGCCCTGCCTTTCCTGAGTGAAAATCAGAAAGAGTACCATTACATCTTAAAAAAAAGTGTTGGTAAAAAATGAAGATTATTTCTTCTTTGTGGCCGCCTTCTTGGCTGGTTTTTTTGCTGCCGTCTTCTTTGCCGCTGCCTTTTTTGCCGCTGCCATGTGGATTCCACCTCCTACCGGAAAAGGTTAAAAAATTCTTAAATCTTCCAATTAATAAATATTTTGGTTGCAACGCCGATTTTAAGCATAGAATCCTTAGTAATTACCACTTATTTCCCAGTAAAATGGCAGTATCTGAACAAGAACGATTTTTAAATGTAATATTGCTTAAAATGCGCAATTCTTTAAATTTTAATCCGATTAGCAAAAAAGCAATTATTTGAAGGATAAATAGTATTGTACCCGTCTAACCGCAAACGAATCAACAGGATATATACGCAGTTTGCAGAGATTTTTGTCTTTTAAGATTTATTGATTTTTTTATTTTGAATTTGGTGGATCCCTGGTTTGTTGAGATGATCCGTGGCAGGAATTTACAGTTTTTATTCGGTTGAGAATCGTCATGTAGAGTATCGCATTGGCCACTGCGACGACGGACAAGAGTGCCAGGGAATGAATAACCAGTGCACTATACTGATCACTACCACCCGAAAGAAATATGAAAAGTGCGTAGATAATCACGGACAGCATAAGGGTACTGATGCTGATCAACGTCGCTCTGACCGCAGTATGCATCCTGCTGCGAATATCGGGGAAAAGCAATAGACCAAACACCCCAATCCCTCCAAATCCGACACTGATTATGAGAAGGATAAAAATTCCTGCATCAATAACCGGATCACTCATTCTCCCCCACCACTCCCGTACCCGGACCGTGCATAAGCAATGGTTCCTGCGTAGCAGAGTGCTACGAGCACGATGGATGCATCCAGTACGATCAGGTTTCCCCACGAAATACTGAGGGCAAGTGCTGCCCCTGCGGCAATAGTGATTGCCGCATTTACTGCAATGAGCTGGTCATCGCGTGTCGGCCCGGGAATGATCCGCAGAACGGCGCACAGTGACAGGAAGATAAAGCAGAGTGCTGCAAAAAGCCAGGTATCGATCATATAAACAGTACAGTATGCAGAATTGATATTTATCAATCCTCCCGCTCCGTGCCGGTCTCTTGTCTGAAAAGAGAGAAATGAATGACAAAAACTTTTCGTGTTCATGGACGAGCATGGTATTTTTATTCATTATAATTAAGTCTCTTTGCTGCCCTTCCTTTTTTATCTCTCCGGAACGAATGAACATAGAAGATGCGTCCATCCTATCTTGGGAAGATTCTTTTACGCTGGTGTGACCAGTGCCATGTACCGGTTCTTTCACAACACTGTACCTGCGGCGTCAGGACACGGGAAGTTCCTGTCACACCTCCAGGAGACGCACGCCCGGCTTTTCCTGCAGACATTGCACTCATCAACCGGATCTATAAAGAGCATTTTGGCGCAGAGCTGATTCCAGAAGGTCATCTGGTACTCCTGAACAAAGTACCGGACCAAGACCGAATGGAAGAGATTGTTGTCGGTGGTGGTATCGCCGGGATTATCAGGTATTTTCCTGAGCTGCGGCGGTGGGAACCCATCCCACGCCCGGAAGCATGCACTTTGTTTTCACCCAAAAAACGTTTTGTCGTAATAGATGATGATGCACTCCCCTTCATCAGGGAACAGGGTATGAGTGTCCTCGCACCCGGGCTTGTTTCAGTAGATGATGCAGTATGTGCCGGTGATGAAGTATTCATTTGTGCAAAAGATGGTTCTTGCGCCGGTGTCGGGCGGGCAAAAGTTGATGCAGCAACTGCACGAAGTATGAAAAAAGGCTCTCTGGTCAGGACAAGGAATAACATCACATCGGTTATTGTGCCCGGCGTCGCAGCATGGGGAGATGCAGTGACAGCAAACACCGACGTGCTTGAAAATGCAGAATCGTCAGCTATCCGGTTTGTGCGGGAGGTGGCAGAACAAAACCCGCATCTGGTGGCAAACATTTCGTATTCCGGGGGGAAGGACAGCCTTGCCACCCTGCTTGTGGTGACAAAAGCCCTGGGTAAGGTAGCGATGCTCTTTGCTGATACTGGTTTGGAGTTTCCAGAAACCTATGCAAATGTGGAGGAAGCATCCCGGCGTTACGGGCTTGACATAATCCGCACTGATGGAAGAACACAATTCCGGGAAACGTTTGAACGACAGGGGCCCCCGGCAGTAAATGCCCGCTGGTGCTGCCGGGTCTGCAAGCTGACTCCGGTAGAAAACCTGATACGCGAACAGTGGGGCGAATGTCTTTCCTTTATTGGCCAGAGGAGATATGAATCAGCGAGACGGGCACAGAGTAAACGGGTCTGGCGTAACTCCAGCGTCCATTCCCAGCTCTCGGCCGCCCCCATCCATAACTGGACTGCTCTGCATGTCTGGCTTTACCTGATGCGGGAGCATGCACCGTACAACATCCTGTATGAACGCCGCCTGGACAGGATCGGCTGTTTCATGTGTCCGTCAAGCGATATGGCATTGATCCATATGATTGAGACAGAGTATCCCGGCCTCTGGGAGATCTGGCGCACGCAGCTTGAACAGTGGCAACAGGCGCGCGGGCTTCCCGCAGAGTGGATCACTGGTGGAAAATGGCGGCTGAAAGAAGGTTCCATGGATGCTGAAGATAGCTATTATTGATTACGGACTGGGGAACCTGCGGAGTGTAATCCGGGGTCTTGAAAAAGCCGGCGCGAATGCGGTCATCACTTCAGATATAGAGGAGATCGCTGCCGCAGACGGCCTCGTGCTTCCTGGTGTCGGGGCGTTCCACGAGGGAATGGACCAGCTGGGACCCTTAAAAGAAATTGTCATTGCATCAACACGCGATGTCCCCCTGCTCGGGATCTGTCTTGGAATGCAGATGCTCATGGACACCAGCGAAGAGCATGGGATACACCGCGGGTTGGGGCTCATTCCGGGGAGTGTGAAACGGTTTCCCCGTGGATCAGGACAAAAAGTTCCACATATGGGCTGGAACTCTCTTGAGATTGAACAGGCTGATAATCCGCTCTTCACCGGCTTTGGAACTGATGAGTATGTCTACTTTGTCCATTCTTTTTATGCGGATACTTCACCGGAATATACGCTTACAACAACCCGGTATATCTGTTCTTTCGCGTCATCTGTGGGTAACAACAATACCTTTGGTGTCCAGTTCCACCCGGAAAAAAGTGGCGCGATCGGTCTTTTGCTGCTGAGCAATTTCATCGGTATGGTATGATCAACTCCTGACCTGTGCCCGTGGTATCTTTTTATCTCCCTTACATCACGGGAAACCTTTTAATTACTGCCATTTTATGCTGTAGTTATGAAAAGTATCATACTCATCGCACTATGCCTGATGTGTATTGTCGGCCCTGCATCTGCTTACCAGCTCTACCTCAGTTGTCCTGAAACCGTACAGGTAGGTCTGCCATTGAAATGCGAACTTGACAGTAATTTCCCTGCCGGGACAACATTCGATGTAGTAATATACCAGTCCGGGTACACGGCAACACCACTCAAACGTCAGACTGTTACTATCCAGGAGAATCAGGCAACCCTGTACCAGTTATTCGATACCAAGGGCTTTCCTGGCGGACAATACAAAGTGGAGGTCCAGTTCCTCGGTGCTGATGAAGGAAGACTCTCAACTGATTCAGTGACCCTGCAACTGCCCAGACTCATCGACCGTACAGGAGACATAACAATCACATCTCCCCTGACCCAGACCGCGGATGCGCCTCTCCGGATTGAGGGATCGATAACAAAAGCCGGTAATGAAGGAGTTGAGATTGAGGTCAGGGGACCGGATGGCGTAGTCTTTGGCCCCCAGTGGATCGGAACAAAACTACATATTCAGGACGAGGCGGGAGAATTCACACAACAGGTTACCGTGACGCGGCCCGGTGACTACGATGTAACGTTCAGGGATGCAAAAGGCTATGTAGGTATAAAAACATTTAAAGTTGTCGCCGCGGCAACAACCGTCCCGACAACTGTTCCCACAACAGTGCCTGTTACCACATATCCACCGACAACGGTTCCTACCCCCCTCCCTACCACGACGCAGTCTCCTCTTTCCCCAATGACAATTGTAGCCGCTCTCTCCATCGTGGGTATACTGTCCATAGTCCTGATGAAAAAGCGCTGAGTGATTCAGCATCTTCATTTTTTTGGCTGATAAGCGGTTTTTTAAAAGTTGAACGTCTGATTATTTTACGGTTCATTACCCCACTTCAGATCTGTTCCGATCAGATCATTGGGTGATTTATCTTTTTTATCGCGCTGATTTGGCAAAAAAACAGGATGAACTGAATTTGAGATGTTAGTTTTTCATCTTTTTCCAGAGATACATTTCATAGATAACCAGCACGAGAATCACCATCATCCCGCCGAGGAAAAAAGCAAGTGCAAGATCTGGCATCGCTGCGGCAAGAGGGGAACCGGTAGCCGGGGGAGTTGGTACTTGTGGGGTCTGCAGAGCTTGGGAAAGGGTGGTAATAGGAGATGGTACTGGAGTAAAATTAGTAATACCCATATCTGAGACTCCTTTCGATCCGGCAGCTATCACGTCCGGAGTCATGGTGGCATTTGCCCAGTTCGCTTCGGTAACTGCTTTGGCAGCGGGAACCCCGTATTCCTGTGCTGCCATACGCGGTGCCCCGTCCAGGCTGCTGCCGGCAGAAAGTCCCTGCCCAAGGATCGGGGACAGGATGGCAATAACCAGTGATCCGAAGGCTACAATCCCGAAGAGCGATGCGTATTTTAAAAGCAGCGAGCGCACATTGGACGTGCGGGGAGCAACAATCAGAAGCTGGTTTGTCAGGGAGTAGATCTTAATTTCCCGTCCCTTGACGCTGTATCTGGTCTCTGCTACCGATATCAGGCCGGCTTCAAGCAGGTTTTCAATGTGATATTTTGCGGTTGTCAGGGGAATAGCGAGCCGTTCGTTAATCTCGGTTAAGCTTTTCTGGCTCTCTGCCAGGAGCTTGAGGATATCACTTGCAGTCTGGCTCCCCATGGCTTTTGAAATCTTCTGTGCCCGTTCATCGCCAGGTTCCAGAATTACAACATTATCAGCCATGCAGCGCCGCTATGATCCGTTCGCGTCCTACTTTCAGGGCAAGGTCAAGCTTATCTGCATCCGGTCCGCCTCCCTGGGCCATTGATGGTTTGCCACCACCTTTCCCTCCAAGCAGGCTGCAGACCTGGCTGATGATCTCACCGGCATTCACCCTTGAATCTCCCGAAGTTAGCACAACCCGTACGGTATCGCCAATTCCTGCAATGAGAGCAACACCCCCGGTTTCTGAAACAGATGTCGCAAGTGCTGAAAGCTCTTTTGCCGGTAGATCGATACGCTTGATGACCACCGCAATACCTCCGATGGATTCAGCAACGAGCGTCTTCATCTCCAGTTCGACCAGCCTTGCGCTCATCCTGTCGATATCCTTTTTTTGTTCTTTCCATTCATTGAAGAACCGCGAGACGGTAGCAGGTAAGTTCTCAGACTGGACTGAAAGGACATCAGACGAAGCTGTAACAATGTTTTCAAGGTGCTGCATATAGAAGATCGCGGCAAGACCTGCGGCAAATTCAATTCGTTCAATCCCGTCCTGGATATGCTCAACCCTTATGATCTTGATCGCACCTACTTCACCGGTATTCCGGCAGTGGGTTCCTGCACAGGCTTCGATATCACCGGCTACCTTAACCACTCGGATGTCCCTGCCCGGGGGAACACCCCCCTGATACAGCGAGAAACCATATTTTTGCTCAGCTTTTGTACGGTCTTCAATCGATATTTCAACCGGCTGGCTTGCCATGACCATACGGTTGGCCTCGGTCTCAATCTTGCGAAGTTCCTCCATTGTTATATGTTTAAAGTGCCGGATATCTATTCGTGAACTTTCGCTTCCTTTCTGAGCTCCTGCCTGGTGTATATGTGCTCCGAGCACCTCTTTTGCGGCGTGGAGAAGGATATGAGTTGCCGTGTGGTGACGCATCAGCGACCATCGCCGTTCCTCATCAACCATCCCTTTTACCCGTTCACCACGGCGAAGTACGCCTCCGGTGATGTGGTGGAGTATCACCTCCCCGATCTTTATTACCCCGTCAACCCTCACCATGCTGTCGGAACTGACCAGTGTGCCGGTGTCTGCAGGCTGGCCACCGCCGTCCGGGTAAAAGAGCGTCTGGTCAGTTACCACGTAGCCATCAAAGTAGTCGAGGACTACCGCTTCGAATTCGATATCGGATGACTGCTCATAATAGAGTTTCTTTGTCGGGGGAAGTGCATTAACACGCCCGGAATACTTCGAGGTTTTGTCCTCACCAACCTCTTTTTTCGATTCGGAGTGCATATCAGCAACCATTGAATAGAAATTGTCAGGGAGATCGATAACCGCACCTTCTTTTGTTGCTATATCCCTGACCATTTCAGGCTGGATGCCGTGTGAATCGTAAAGCATGATGATCTCTGAAAGCGGGACACGCTGGCTCTTTGTCTTGTACGATTTTGCAATCTTCTGCACGATCCTCGTCCCGCGCTCGAGCGTGGATGCATACTTCTCAGTTTCCCTGTCAATGATCTCGCGGACGACAGATATGTCCTGCTCAAAACTGGTCATACCGATGATTTTTGTCTGCTGTTCGACCAGATCGACAAGAGGCTCATGTATCTTTAGTTCGTTCATCATCCTGAGTGTTCTTCTTATGACGAGACGTGCAAGGTACCCCTCCCGGACATTGGATGGTACTATGCAGTCACCGAGCATGTAGGCAAGGCAGCGGGTATGATCCACCACCGCATATACTTTCTCGATGGGTGTGATCATCTTGTCGAGTTTTTCAGGTGATACGTCGATTGCTGCTGCCACTTTCTTGCGCAGCTGGAAGAGATTGGTACCGGAGATATCCATGAGACCGGCGAATTTTGCATTAAGGCCAAGGATCTTGGCATACTCCTTGTTGTCAAGCATATGCGAAAGCCCGGCAGCACTCATCACATTGCTGACCATCTCAGGAAAAACCGCATCGTAGATGGTAGGCGATCCTTTGGAAGCCCAGACGAGACGTTCAAGCCCGTATCCGGTGTCGACAATCCGGAGCTTCATCGGGTAGTACATTTCCCCGTTCAGTTCATATCCCGGTGAACTGGTCTTTTGCCGTCCGAGGCTCATGAAGACCAGTGTTGCGATTTCAAGCCCGCCGATGAGCACCTCAAGGCTTGGCCCTGCATTGCCGCCACCGATCCACGGGTGCTCCTTATACGTAACCCTGGTAATATCCCCACCAATTGACGCGATGAACTGGTCGCAGAGTTCGACGGTGCGGTCTTTCCAGTAAATCTCTTCAGAGGGGGTGTTAAAGGCATGGTGTGCCATCATCTCGAAGGTGGTGAGATGCCGTCCCGATTTGCCTACGGAATCAAGATCATTGAGCCGGATACACGGCTGGGATATGGTGAGCGGGTTTGCCGGCGGCGGGACAACGCCACCGGTCACAAATGGCTGGAAATCTGCAATCGATGCGATGGTAAGGTAGATATCGTCCCGCCAGCGGGCGACGACAGGATAACGTTCTATTCGTGTGTGGCCATGCTTTTCAAAAAAAGAGAGGTAGGCCTCACGCATGCTGTCAAGAGTATGGGTGTTAAAGACCGGCTTGCCAATAAAAGTATAGGGTTCGCAGGGAGCATCACCGCAGATTTCACGCGAACTGTCACGTGTCCAGAACGCTGAACCGCAACTTTTACAGACCTTGCGAGTCAGTCCCTGTGTCTTGAAATATTCGAGCTGGTATTCTTCTTCGAGCATTAAACGCACATCCATGTGGTATAAATCGAGAAAAAAGGCAGACCAATAATAACTCTGTATGCCACGGATAGAAAAGTTCTTGAAGCAGTATTCAAAGTCCTCAACAAGATCAAGCTATCAGTCAGGTATACTGGCTTTTCTATCATTCATCTATGGATTTAACCGTAAAGGCAAAAGGATTTCCGATGATGAGAAGGTAAAACGGGAAACTCTCACCGACAGATATTTAGTTGAAGGTCGGGATTACGAGCATGACCTGATAAACTTCTCAAATGACTGCCTGAAGAATTTTGCCCCGATAACCAGCTCGTACTACATCACAGCGGTAAGGGAGTTCTATATCTTTAATGATATCGAGCTGACACGGAAACAGGAACGGAACCTTAAAAATAAGATCTCCCGGGGTGGCCCGATATCTGAGGAGGAAGATCTGACAAAGGAGATGATCCGGGCTCTCCTTAATGTATCAGACCTGAAATTAAAGACCATCATTATGTTTATACTTACATCTGGGGTACGCTTGGGGAGGCGATCACTCTTACTCTGAATGATGTGAGAATCGATACGAGTGGAGAGTTTGCAGTTGTTTCTCTCAAGGGAAAACGGAAGACCGGCACAGGTACAAAGAACGCACATTTCCGTATTACATTCATCAATAAAGAGGCTCGAGCTCCTCAACTAAATGGATGCAGGTATGAGAGAAGTATCTAAAATATCTTATCGGGAGAAGCCGGGGCCGGCTTGCAGTGAAAATTCCAAGAAGCGATAACAGGGTATTCCCATTCTGCAAAACATTGCTGAGAACATCATAAGAACTGCCCTGAAGAGATCCGGGCTAGAACGCGGTAAAAGACAAAGATAGTCGTGCAGTTCTCAAGATTATGAGGTTGAATATGGGAATGGGGATTTAGGGTGGAATCCCCTCTCATTTATTCATAGTCGGAGAGACCTGATAATTCAGGCCTCATAGGCAACAAGGATTGCCCCGGTATCCTTTTCTGCAGCTTTTATCTTTGCGATCTCCGCCGCAGTAAGTTTCTTGTAAGGATGAACCTTCTCGTATGCAATCAGGGTTACCCCAAGTTTCTGTTCGAGGGCACGGATCTCCTTGATGGGTGCCTCATCGAGTTTTGCCGGTCGTACACACTCCATAAAGATCACTTCAAAATTACCCTATTCAGTCCGGAGTAAATAAATTATCGCGTAAGTGAACTTGGGATAGTCCTGATTTTCCTGAATTGCATGAGATAAGGGCTCTCTGATTCCATAAAAATCACTAAGCAAATTATATTAAGTTAAAACAAACAAATTTGTGCTAAAATATGATAACGTCCATCCCGCCTCCAAACCCGATCCCTGATCCCAAAAACCCCCTGGAGCAATAACCCGCCTTGACCAGAACTATCCCCACTATCATCAGCCTGACCGTTGCTGCTCTCCTGACGATTGTACTCTGTACGTTAACCGGCCCGGCAGGCTTTGGCATCCCCTCAACCGGTGCCGGTGCTGCCAGCATTGTCGTAGGCATCCGCTTACCCCGGGTCATTGCCGCATTTTTCGTGGGCGCCAGTCTCGCTGTTGCCGGTGCCGCGATGCAGGCGCTCTTCAAAAACCCGATGGCAGACCCTTACATTCTCGGCACATCTTCAGGAGGGGCGCTGGGAGCCTCCCTTGCGATCATCTTCCTTGGCGGCTTCTTCGTCCCGCTCTTCGCATGGGTCGGCGCAGTTGCGGCGATCCTGATTGTCTGGTCGATTGCCGGCCGTCAGGGCGTAATCTCTGTTGAGACCCTGCTGCTGACCGGCATTGCTGTTTCGTTCTTTTTCTCGGCCATCGTTTCGTTCCTGATCGCCATTGCCGGCCAGAATGTCCACCAGATCATCTTCTGGCTCATGGGCGGGTTCTGGAACGCGTCGCCTGCCGATGCGATCCTTGCTGGCTGCATCCTCGTGCCGGCCGGTGCCTTACTTTTCTTTATGGGCCGGGATCTCAACGCCCTCTCGCTTGGAGAGGAGACCGCCGCCCACCTCGGAATCGATGCAAAACGGGTCCGCTGGTTTGTGCTCGGTGGCAGCACCCTGCTCGTTGCCGGTGCCGTCTCGATCGCCGGGTCAATCGGTTTTGTCGGGCTGGTCACACCGCATGTCGTCCGGATGCTCATTGGCCCGGACAACCGGGTGGTCATCCCTGCCTGTATTCCTGTCGGGGGAATCCTCCTCGTGGTCTCGGATACCCTCACCCGGACGTTCTTCTCTGACCTGCCGGTAGGCATCATCACGGCTTTCATCGGGGCACCGTTCTTTATCTGGCTGATTTACCAGAGGCGGGAGGTCACATGACCGGCCGGCACAGCATCAATACCGAAAACCTCTACGCGGGGTATGGTACACAGGAGATTGTCAAATCTGTCAGCTGCACATTTGCCCCGGGATCCTTCACCGGTATCATCGGGCCGAACGGTTCGGGCAAGACCACGCTTCTCCGGGCGTTCAGCCGCGTGATACCATCAAGCGGGATCCTTGAACTGGATGGAAAGGCAGTCAGCGATTATACTCCTGCGGAACTGGGCATGGCGCTCGGTTTTGTCCCCCAGGACGAAGGACGCCCGTTCTCCTACACGGTGATTCAGGTCGTGCTGATGGCACGGTACGCCCGGACCAGCAGGTTTGCCGCACTCGTACCGGACGATTATGCCCGGTGCCACCGGGCTCTTGCGGAGACCGGTGTCGCGCACCTGGCAGACCGTTCGATCCGGACCCTGAGCGGTGGGGAATGGCAGCGTGTACTGATTGCCCGTGCCCTTGCCCAGGACACAAACGTGCTCCTGCTGGACGAGCCGACCTCGCATCTCGATCTCTCCCACCAATCCGATATTCTCTCCCTTATTCGCCGGCTTGCCGGTTCGGGCTCCACCATCATCGGCGTATTCCATGACCTCAACCTTGCCTCGCTCTACTGCGACCGTCTCATCATGATCCAGCATGGGCAGCTGGTTGCTGACGGTACGCCCGCACAGGTGCTGACACCAGAAAAAATCCGGCAGGTCTACGGTGCCGAGGTGATTACGTCCTGCCACCCGGCTACCGGACGGACCTTCCTGATGCCCATTAAAACTGCAAACGGGAATGGATCACCCCTCAAACCCCAAAACGTGCTGGTGATCTCTGGAGGAGGGAGTGGCTCTGATCTTCTTCACTTCCTTGCCGGAAAAGGTGTATCTCTCTCGGCCGCCATACTTGCGACCACGGATACCGATTATCTCACAGTTAAAGCGCTGGACATCCCCTGCATACCCGTCCTGCCATTCTCCCGTATCCCGGTTCATGCGCTGGAGAAGCTCAAGGCTATGCTCTCCCGTGCAGACCGTATTATCCTTTCCGTCCACCCGGTGGGATCCGGCAACATGCCGGTTCTTGCTGAACTCTTTGGGGTTAATCCAACCCGAATCATTATCCACCTGCCGGAAGACAGAGATTTTTCCTCGTATGATTTTGCCAGAGGAGCTGCAGCTGCTGCTCTTACCGACCTGTGTACCGCAGGTGCACAGTGTACCACCAGTTATGACGGGATACTTGCACTCCTGTACTCCGAGCCCCCTAAAAAAACCCATCACCATGAGATGTGATCCATGATGACAAGACCATTATTTATCTCAACATTCTGTTGCATTGACCATCCGCCTGATGAGGTGCCTGGCATCCCTGCCAGCCGCGTATCCCCCATGGAGATCCTTGCGGACGGTTCCCATGACTCCCTGGTATATCCGCTGCGACCGACCAGAGCATCAGCCATCTTTCATCCATCATGAACGGAGAGGAATAAATGAAACCAAAAATCCGAACCCCACAAGCGTGCGGCATAGTCCTGCTGGTAACGGCAATGGCACTGATCCTTGGTACAATGCCGGTATCTGCGTTCACCATAACTGACGATACCGGTACAACTATTTCATTCAATGCGACACCATCCCGTATCGTTTCACTGTCCCCTTCCAATACCGAGATCCTTGCCGCTCTTGGCCTGCTTGACCGGTTGGTTGGCGTAACGGAAGTCTGTGACTATCCCCCGGAGGTAAAGAACAAGACCCGCATCGGGGGCTACTCTGCTATCAGTATCGAGAAGGTGGCCGCAGCCCGGCCTGACCTGGTCATTGCCTCGGATCTCACGCCGAGGGAGACTACAAACCGGCTCCGTGAGATTGGCCTGCCGGTTGTGGTCGTGGCACCCCGGAATATCGACCACGTGATACGGGACATCCGCATGGTGGGGGAAATAACCGGTACAAAAACCCGGGCCGATGAACTGGCTTCCGAACTCTCGCGCCGCATTACCGCAGCCCTGCCCTCTCCCCTGCCGGAATACCGGCCGACCATAGCCCAGATCGTATGGCACAAGCCCCTCTACGTGAGCGGCAACAATACGCTGCAGAACGATGTGATCGTCCATGCCGGTGGCGTGAATGTATTCTCTGACCGGAGCGGCTGGGGCACAGTATCGCTTGAAGAGCTACTGCTGATCAATCCCGATATTATCATTGTGAGCGGCGGAGGCGGGATGGATTCAGCGGGAAAGGATTTGATCCTTGAAGAGTTCATGACAAACCCGCAGTACGTGTCCCTATCTGCGGTGAAAAACAACCATGTGTATGCTGTCAATGCCAATATCATCAGCAGGCCCGGCCCCCGTATCGCGGATGCAGCTGAGGAGGTTGCCCGGATTATTCGTACTGTGGAAGAAGAATGTACTGCATCGCAACCTGTGACGGCACCAGAATCAGCCGCAACAACCCCCGGGTTCACTACAATTGCTGCTGCCCTCGGGCTTCTTGCAATCGTTGCGGGGATGAAGAAGTAACAGGACACCGGTAATATGATAGCAAGTGACGAGATCCTCCTGCCGGATAAAACCCGGCTCCGGCTCCCTGCCGGGGAGACCATCATGCGCACGGAACACGACCTTGTCGTCCGCTTTAACAGGCGACATGTGCTTTCAACATCATGGCTCAACGGCGGTTATCGTGAGGATCTCACGGCAATCTTCAACCACCAGATACCACTTGCTGCCTGCCATGCCTGCCATGCCACTGGAGACGTGAAGACGTATCTTGAAGAGGTTGCAGCATCTCTGTCGCTCGACCCGGCCACAACCAGCGGTCTCATCACCCGTGCGGAGATGCGGAACGCCGCCATCGTTTCCGCTCAGTATAACGGCCTCTCCGTTACGGCAGTTGTCACTGCAGGCATTGATAAGAATGGTGGGCGTGCGGGTGATCCTGCCTCGTACTATGAGACTGACGGGAGATTTGAGCCGGTCGGTGGTACCATCAACACGATCCTCGTCATCGGCGCCGACCTTCCGGATTTCGCCATAGCCCGGGCGCTCATGACCGCAACTGAGGCGAAAGCTGCAGCTCTTCAGCAGCTGATGGCAAGAAGTATCTATTCAGCCGGTATTGCTACTGGATCCGGGACGGACATGATCGCCATCGTGGCAGATCCCTGCTCGAAGATTCAGCTGTCTGATGCGGGGACACACTCCAAACTTGGGGAACTCATTGGAAAAACGGTGATTCAGGCAATGCATGCAGCACTGGAAAAGGAGACCGGTCTCTCACCCGCATCCCAGTACGACGCTCTGGTCCGTCTCTCGCGGTACCGGGTTACCGAAGAAGTTCTTTGGAATGTGGTGGCAGAACTATACCCCCAGGATCCATTCGATCCGGAAGCAAAAGAGCGATTCCTCCTGCAATTGAAAACATGGGCAAAGAAGCCCCGTGCTGTCGCTATTGTGGCAGCAGCACTGCACATTGTTGATGAGACGGGATGGGGGCTGCTTCCCTCGCAGGAGGTGGAGGAGTCGATTAATCGCATCCTGCGGAACCGTACGGGTGAGGTACCGGAATTCCGAAACGATGAAATGGTGTTGCAAGGTTTGAGTATCGCCCTTGGTAGGGTCGTGCAGCCTGGACGATGCTGTGTACAGCCCGGTGATACCAACACAACAGGAGATGAGCGTAAAAAATAATGTTCTGAATTAACGGTGGCTTTTCATGGCAAGATTTAATGGAATCAGCCTGCAACCGGCAACCCGGAATGCGGTGGACAAGTTTGAAAACGAAGTGATTATCAGGAAAGATAACCGGTTCCTTATATCCACCGTATACCTCGATATACAGGAAGATCGCTGGGCGGTTTCCGTGGCATATAACACTTCCCGGAACAAGGGATTGCATACACCTGATAACCTGCTTGAAGTTCGTTATTCCTATTTTCCCTCCGATGGGAAAACCATAATGATGCTGCGTTCGGATCCGATAGAAGAATTACCTCTTACTGCCGGACCGTTTATAGATCCTGATACTTTTACTCAGTACGTGATAACCTACGAGAGGGATCTAGTAAACCGCCTGATCTGAAAAACGGGAAAGGATTTTATTAACAGGGGAGATAAACCACATTTATCCAGCCCCGTTTTTAACTCCTCACCTCCCCTCTTTTCCTTTCCTCTACAGTAGGGGAAAATAAGCCCTATACCAGCTCTGATTCCCTCTCCGGTATCACAGTTGATACTGGGAAATCCTTAAAAAAAACCCTATTTTCGGTTCCTGTGGAGAATATGCCCAATAATCGCTTTGTTTGCCAAAATACGGTAGATTTATACCCTCCCTATTGGCTTGTAAGGCCCCTTAAATCGAGCTGAATTTTGCCTTCTATTTTGGGTCATAAAATCCTAGAAATGCCGCCAGAACACGAATATGGATGTCATTTTTTCCGGAGAAGGTGGTAAAAAAGCAGGGAATACCTGGTAATCGAGGAAATCAGATGGCTGAATGTATTTATTCTTCAACCTGGATCGACATAAGCTTAACCGATTCTACCCCTTTCTGCGACATGAGCCGTTCGGCAAATGTTTTAATTACGTCCCCATCCCCATGTACCAGGATCACTTCAAGGCAGCGGTTATGGGTCACATGGGAGTGCAGCGATGCCTTGACGATGCTATGAAATTCATGCTGGATATCGGTGAGGGTGACCAGCAGTCCCCGCTGGTCATGATCATATACTATGGAAATAACTCCTTCACGCTCGCCCTTGACATCTGACATCCACTTGTAATATGTGATGCAGGTACGGATTGCATCACGAATGCCTTCAGAGCGGGAAGAGTACCCACGTTGGTTGATGATTTCATCGAACTTGTCCAACAGGTTACTGGGAAGGGAGATTCCGATACGGGAAAGATCATTTTCCATTGTCATATATGAACGGTAATTATTGTATGACCTTATTTTTTCCAACGGTCCTGGTACCAGCTGTCAATCTGCCGGAATGTTCCGGTCTCCTGTGCTATCCTGACTGCCAGCAGGTGCCAGCAGGTCCTGCCCCGGTACATAAAATCGCCGCAGGTACAGAAATCTTCGTCAACCACGTATTCAGCAGTCCTGCCTTCGACGACAAAAAAATCAAGATATTTTTTTATCTTGCCCGAATCAAGTGCCGATAAGGCTTTTTTCCCCCGTGTTCCAAGAGTATCTTCGATCTCGAGACGAAGAGAGGCATCAAGAACCTTTTTTTGGGCCAGACGCTGCCAGAGATCGCTCATGGGATAGTCTGCAGGAGAGGTGGATCTTCAATATACTGCCAGCCTTTACGGGTAGCAAGGCGCTGCATTGCCGGTGCTTCGAGCGCGTAATGGGTCGCTTCAATGCAGGGTAAGGGGGCTGTGCGTGCAACCGAATGCTTCATCTCGGCTGAAAGAAAGGCATCGGCTCCCTGCGCTTTAGCCTCCTCAAGAAGCGCCGGATCAAAACCACTACCAGCTACAAGTGCAAGGCGGTTGATTTTTTTTAAGTCTCCCCAGATCCGGATGTTCCCCCCAAGACGCCGCGAGATTTGATCTGCAGACAGTGTGCATGTACCAATACAACCCAGCGTCAAAGGTGTAATATCTTTCATTAAAAGAAGTTCTGCAAGTGCATCATTGACCCCTTCACCAGCCCGATCGTAGTTTGTGTGCATGACATAGAGGTTCATGTCAGCAGAAAGCAGGGCGCGCATCAGTCTGGCAGTCCTCCCGGTCAAGGTGGTCACCGGCGTCCACAATGGAGTGTGATGGACAACCAGCATGTCAGCCGATGCAAAAACCGCCTCTTTTACTACGTAAGGTGTCGCATCCAGGGCGCAGCAAATACAGGAAACCGTTGTTTTGCCCTCGACCACGAGCCCGATCTTTCCTGAATCAAAATCTTCCGCAAGATCAGGAGGAGCAAGATGCTCCATCTCATCAATAAAGGCACGCACATGCATACACAAGTATCGTTAGTACGGTTTAAAATATCATATATTACCTATAGTAATAACAATTAATTTAAATATTCATAAAAGCATATTTCTGCGCATGCACAAGTCCATCGATCAGATCAACGAGCGAATCAGGGACGGCACTGCACGAGTTGTGACTGCCGAGGAAATGCCCGCAATCGTTGCCGAACTGGGTGAGGAGGGAGCGCTTAGAGAAGTTGACGTGGTTACCACCGGGACATTCGGGGCCATGTGCTCGTCAGGGGCGTTCCTCAATTTCGGACATGCCGAACCTCCTATCCGTATGGAACGGATCTGGTTGAATAACGTCGAAGCTTATGGTGGACTTGCGGCAGTTGATACCTACATCGGTGCGACACAACAGTCTGATACTCTGGAAGAGAGATATGGCGGAGCTCATGTGATCGAGGACCTGGTTGCGGGAAAATCCGTCGAACTTCGTGCAAGTTCCCGGGGAACTGACTGCTACCCGCGCCGGACGATAAATACAGATCTTCTTTTGGAAAATTTCAATCAGGCTATCATGTGCAATCCGCGCAATGCGTATCAGCGATATAATGCCGCAACCAATTCGACGGATCGCATCCTGCATACCTATATGGGAGTGCTGCTGCCTAATTGCGGCAACGTGTCTTTTTCCGGTGCCGGTACGTTAAACCCGCTCTCCAATGATCCAAAACTCCGCTTGATTGGGAGTGGCATTCCCATCTTTTTATGCGGGGCACAGGGCATGGTTATCGGGGAAGGAACCCAGCATTCACCTGCCGGAGGATACGGTACCCTGATGGTGACCGGGAATTTAAAAGAGATGTCCCAGGACTATCTTCGTGCGGCGACCATGAGCGGTTATGGTGTCACACTGTATGTTGGACTTGGCATTCCGCTGCCGGTACTGGATCTTGATGTAGTGAGAGCAACCGCGGTTCGTGATGAGGACATTACTGTTGATATCATGGATTATAGCGTGCCGAGCCGGGACCGTCCCGCACTCCGGAAAGTGACCTATGCGGAGTTGCGGAGTGGTGTTGTCGATTTGAATGGTGAAGAAGTCCGCAGCTCATCGCTTTCCAGCTTCCGGAAGGCACGGCAGGTGGCCGGGGAGCTGAAACACTGGATAGAACGTGGCAGCATGCAGCTCGCGCTCCCCACCCGTCCAATCGATGCGAAAAAATCCGCAAAACCGATGCACCAGAGCCAGAAAGGCCCGCGTGTACTGGACATCATGGACAGGCAGGTTGTCAGTATCGGTGAAAATGAAGAGATAAAAACGGCGGCAAAGAAACTCTTGAAAGGCGAGACTAATCATCTGCCGGTTATCAACGGCGATAATGTACTTGTTGGTATTGTGACAACATTTGACGTATCAAAGGCAGTGGTAAATCCGGGCAAGGCACACCTCGTGAAAGATATCATGAAAACAAAAGTAATCACGACCACGGCAAATGAAGCGGTGGATATTGCTGTGCAGAAACTCGAGCAGCATAACATCAGTGCACTGCCGGTGGTGGATAGCGGGCATCATGTTATCGCCATACTTACGGCAATGGATCTCGGCAAGCTCTTCGGGAGGAGGTGGCTGAAATGAAACTACTGGTTACCTTCTCGCGTAAGAAAGGGAGAAAACCCATTATTGCACAGGTCGTGCGTGATACCGGTGTCCTGATCAATGTTGAGCGTGCAGTTATAGATTCTTCTGAGGGTGAAGCGCTGATTGATGTACCGGATGACCAGTGCCGCCTTGTCAGTGATTCGATGATCAGCCTTGGTGCAAACGTTCGGATACTTGAACATGGTATAAGTGTAAACGAGAGTGAATGCGTGGATTGCGGTGCCTGCATCAGTATCTGCCCCCGTGAAGTCTTCTCGCTGGATCCTGAATGGAAACTGCAACTGGCTGAAGAAAAATGTGTACTCTGCGGTAAATGTATTGATGCATGCCCGCACCAGGCACTTACGCTTCCCCTATGATTCGTGAAACCTTCCGGTTCCGCGAGACCTTCGCGACGATCCTTGCTGATATGCCGGAGCATATCAGCGCTGCAAAGTCCGGCATGATCGGGGCAAGGCAGGAACTGGAGGCATATATCGCCCGGGATCCCTTTTTTCCGGCTACGTTTGATCCTTACCTGCCGGATTCAGATGAAGTGATTATCTGCAGGATGGCCAATGCAACACGAAAGGCCGGTGTCGGCCCGATGGCTGCAGTTGCAGGTGCAATCGCATGGGCAGGGGTCGAGGCAATGGCAGATGCCGGCGCTGAATTCGGGGTGATTGATAATGGTGGTGATATTGCCCTCATCAGTGACCGCCCACTTCGGGTCGGAGTCCATGCCGGTGAAGCGTTACTTTCCAACCGTATCGCGTTTATCATCCCGCCCCGGGAAAAAATACTGGGCGTCTGTACCTCGTCTGCAACAGTAGGACCTTCCATCTCTTTTGGAATGGCCGATGCTGTTACAGTATTCTCATCTGATGTTGCACTTGCTGATGCGTGGGCCACTTCAGTCTGTAACCAGATCCGCCCGGACGACCAGACCGTTCTTGACCAGTTAAACAGGGATGAAGTCTGTGGAGTGTTTGCCATTATCGGCGATACTCTTGTGAAATGGGGCAGCCTTCCCCCCCTGGTGCCTGCAGTGGTCGATGAGCAGCTTATCAGCGCGGGAGACCGGTAAAATAGTCCGGTTCTTCCGGGAATTACACTATCCGTCCTTGTTCTTTGTGGATCGGGCGCTCGAAGGAAAATTGAGTTACCACGGGAAATGAAAAAATGCTGTTTTAATCCTTATTCTCGTGGATGTTTCGCTCGAAGCGTGCTATACGCCGCGTTACCTGTTCGGGTACTGCTGTTTCTCTCCTTGTTCTCGTCGATATTGTATTCGAAGAAATGATTGTTTTAAGGAATTAGGGAATTATTGCAAATAAGTAAATATTTACAGCACTTAAAGGATATCTATGTCTGTTCAGGAATGCTCAACAAAGAGAATCCCGGTTCGTCCCAGCACGTGGGAGGAACTTTACGAACTCCGTAAGCCCGGCCAGACCTTTGATCAGGTCCTCTCAGATATGGTCGCCAGGGAGAAGCGTCGCCGGTTATTTGAGGATGCTGATCGTAAAATGCGGGATGGCCACTTTGTGGAGCTTGAATAGTGATATTCATTATCAAAATTGAGGATGAACCCCTGGCATTTCTTGAGAGCCTTCCCACGAAAACTCAGCACATCGTAAGGACCAAACTTTCTCTCCTTAAAACGGATCCCTATCCCGGGAAAGGTGGCGATAAAGAAAAGTTCACCTGTCGGGGCAAAAAACCCATTTATCGTTTACATATCAGCTACAGTTACACCGCACTGTATCGTATTGAAAATGATATCGTTTTCATTTTTTATCTCGATACCATCGAGCGTGCTCATAAAAAGTATGGTCGGTTATAATTCAAAATATTTCAATCCTGTTTTTCTTCGATGGTGCGGTCGAAGGGATTTACCCTGATTTCTTTCCGGTAACTGAGTCGTTTTCAATCCTTGTTCTTTGGCATAAATTGATTAAAACAAAGGCAAATAGTCCGCTGAAAGCGCATAGTCCGTAGTTCAATTCACACGCCCGTGGGGGTGTGCCCTCGCAGGATTCAGTCCTTGGCATTGGCACCTCATCGGCAACGGTCGGGCCTTCCATTTCCTTTGGCATGGCCAATGCGCTCACGACTTCAGGATTTTCTTTCCCTCCATGACATCAAGCATTCCAATGAACTTCTTTTTCCGGGCATGCTCGTCCCGTATCCCGGCAAGATACGCCACCCACTCCTTGTTTCTGCCCTGCTTCTCCATCAGGGCACGGATCTTTTTCAGGTACCCGATAGCATTGTCGTAACATTTCGACTGAGCGGTCATTACCTGTTGATCCACACATCCCATCCAGAACTGAAGCGCACGTTCCGGGAACCGGTCTGCGGTTGCATCCCAGAGCTTGTCTTCCGGATAGAAATACCACCCGGGTCCCGTCCGCTCCTTCCGGAGCCGATCGAACCACATGACGGCTTCCTCCGGCTGCCGGTTCGCAACCGCCTGGTCGATCAGGATATTAAAAAAAGGCGTCTTCTGTGTTTTCCATGAACCCTGATCAACTAAGCCGGATACGGGAAGGGCACCGAAGATGAGCGGAGCTCCGGCCATCCCGTCCCGTTTAACGGCGGGAACACATCCGGACGTGAGGTACTGCATGACCGGATCCTTCACCGTATCCCACACGCCAGCTTTCTCTGCCGCCGAATTCAACCGGCAGAAAGAACGATAGGACGGATCGCACAGGAACTCCTCGGCCTGTAAACCCGCAACATGAAGCAGGGCGCCCTCCTTCTTCCAGATCTCCCTCTGGATGGTCTGGAGCTCATGTGCGATCCCTGGCAGGGTTTTTCTGGTAGAATCGATGCCCTGTCTGATCCATCTTACCGCCTCATCCCTGTGCCCGGTTCGGATAAGGCGGCGGACCAGCCGTGCGTAATTATCAGTCAGGTCAACTTCCGCAATGCAGAGGTCGGTCGCCTCCCGGTCCCGGCCCGCATAATCCAGTGCGGTCACGATCCAGCCGACCAGGCGATCGCGGTGATATTTTGATGAGAACGCTTCCTTTTCCGGCTTGACACTGTGCTCTCCAAGCTCGCGGAGTAACCGGTCTGCAACAAGCCCCCATTCGCTGGCCGGATAGTTCTCCTCCCAGAACTTTTCTGCACCCCCACATAGGTCGTACTCGTCATCCAGTTCTGCATGGATTACAGAGAGCATCCGTTCGTGGGCAGGGCGGGATGAGCGAAGGAGCGCAAGGAACACGAGATCCATGCATGAGGCGATCTCCCCGGCAGTCTCACCTTCATCATCCTCGCTCTGCTCGATTTGGGCTGTGCCATTCGTCAGCAGGATACTCCCGGCCTCGACAACCGCATCGGGATGCCCCATCTCCAGCAGGATTTCCATCCGTTTCCGTACCGGGGTATAATCCGGAATCCGCGATTCACCTGTCCAGGAGTTGCTCCACGCTTCTTCGCACGAGATACTGTCGATATCGGAGAGCAGGGCCTCAAGAACTGGCCCGGCATCAGACGCAGCAACGGATTTCCGGTCAGACACATCCTGCCGAACCTGCGGGTATTCGGACATGAGATCCTCAAGAAGGCCGATCAGATCTTCTTTGGTCAGTTCCGAAAGGTAATGATGGAGAGAGAGATGACCTTTTTTTGGTTTCGCCGTTTTTTTCTTTACGATGGACCCGGTAATCCGCGGGTGATCAGGACCGGTACCGGATTGCGATGATCCAGGAATACCCTCTGCACCATCATCAAGAAGCAGTCGACGGGAATCATCGGCCGGCAGGTTCCGGATCGGCCGGTTATCCTTGTGAAGGGCAAGGTATTCGAGGATGACAGCAACCGCGTGTTTACAACCGGAGCCGACCGGGCAGGTGCAGACCGACCGGATGCCATTGTCGAAGTACACCGCAGTTGCATACCGTTCAGCCCCGTCAACCCAGGCAACGATAGCCTCATTCGGGCTGCGAACCAGCTCATGCACTCGTCCCTCACGCTGGTACTGTCTTCCCCGTGACAGAGTTTTTGTGCCGGCCCAGTCTTCAAGAGTTGTCCAGTCAAGGTCAAAGAACGGATCGCTCATTTCCTGTTCTGTCATGATGTGATCTTCCGGTAAAAAACTCATTCCCTTGAATGATGAACACATCGGATTGCATTTCCTACCCGGAATACGGCACATACCCAGGAGAGCCTTCCCCCAAAAAATCAGGATCCCAAAACGCTCCTTTTTTCATTTTCCATGCTCTAGCACGCATTCCAAATCGATCCTCCATCCAAAAGGGTCTATAAGCGCACTTTTCCAGCTTCAGATTATATGGATTTAAGGCAAACAGAGCGTAGTAGGGCCAGATCTAAAAATTTATAGCTCCATTTTTTCCGAATTCGGCACTTCTTATGATTTTCCGGAAATCTGCTGTTTTTTAAATTCGCTCATATTAGGCCCAATTTGCAAAAATAACGGATAGTTGGGATATAGTGATCCTACCCCAAAGATACACTCTCCTGCGGATCACTAAAAGTCATTCTCCGTCTAAGAGTTTGGGGGATCCCGGGAAGTACCAGATCCCCCACGAAACTCTGTATCAGGAAGGATACATGTCAGACTGATGCTGCTCCTTTTGCTGCGCCAGGTAAGGCTGGCGCAAGCTGCATGCCATCCCACCCCAGCTCGACGATCGATCCATCGCAGATCCGGAAGAACCGGAACACACCCTTTGGAGAACATATCCAGATCTCACGGGAAATCGTAGGAACTGATACGATAATCCGGAGTGCAGCGATCTCCGGTGCGAACTGGCGTGCGAGCTCGTCGATAGTCCAACAGAGTCGGCGCACGCGCTTCACGCGGACAAATGCGACGCGATCCGGATTCATTATTGAAAAATCGCAGAGCGATCCGGGTTCATGCAGGAAATGCATGACGATCCCACGTTTCTCAGCGACAGGATTTGCATTCACCTGCGCTACGAGCGGTGGACGTCCGCGTGTCATGGTATTTCTCCGGAAATTCCCGGAACGAATCGTGCGCGCATGCGAACAATTCCTTGTTTGATCTTCTTTTGTGCGGTTCCCGGCAATCCTGCGACGGATCTGGTGCCCGGCATCCGGCTGGGAGATATGAGTCCGGATTCTACCGCCTTCGTACTGGACTGTTTATTTTTTTCCAAGACCGTACTCCATTTCTGATTATGCGAACTACCGGTTTTTTGGGATTTTTCCGAGACTAACTTTTCCTAAATACCTGTGCGATGCAAATTTGTTTCCGGTCTTTTCTTCATGGCATGGGATTCCTGGCAATATACGCTTTACTTAACCAGAAAAAAGAAGAGCAAAAAACGATAAAATTGCGGTCAGATTACAAAAAATCTGCTGAATTGAGCGAAGAATGAAAGTGCAAAAAAGGGACGTGCACAAAACACCACGGACCTGAAAAAATAGTCATATTTGCCGAACCAATAGCAGATGCGAAAACCAGTCATATTGATTGATCTGCATGACTGGCGAAGACCCTGAATAATTATTATGTCAATAGGGGGGATTTTCGATGTATTTTAACCCTTCATTGTATGCCGTTTTCCCCTTAAAAGTAAAGATGCGTTCACCATCAGAAACGATGATTACAGGCTCGTGATTTTTTACCAGAAAGATCAGGTCCAGCAGTTCAATTTCGTCTATCTTCACCCCCATGAGGAGTGATGATGCAGGCTCCAGTTCAAGCCGTTCACAAACCAGTTCGTCAGGACATGTTCGGAAATAATAATAGAATGCCTGATAAGCATTCAGCAGATCAGAGACCAGCAATTCATTGCGTGTAGCGGGATCCAGCTTCTCAATCATACGGGAAAGGCATTTAACATCATCTTCGCATTCTAAAAAGAGGCGATCGGCAAGGGCAGCCAGTATGTTAAAGGGAATTGAAGATCCGTCAGGATTCATTGGGAGTCATTAGACACTAAAGACTTAAAAAAAATGGCAAAGAGTGCGGGTAATGTATAAGCAACAGGACAAAACCCTTATTCACCTCTATGAGGAATGAATAAAGGTGAAAGAAGAGGATACTGACTGGTTGATCTATCACCTTATTGGACAGGAACCATCCATGGCGGTGGAAGTATTGATCTCTGCGAGCGGACTTGATTCCTGTACTGTTGAGGCATCACTCGAACGTCTTGAGCGGTATCTTCTGGTTGTGCGTACTGGCAGAAAAGTCCGGGCTTTAGGTTTAAGCGAGGCCCTCTTACAATGCCAGATAAAGTACTCAGATGATCTCCCCTATACCATCGAAAACGGTGTGATAAAAGAAAGGAAAAAGTAGCATGCCAGAAAGTGATGTGGTCATTCTCCGTATCGGTCACCGCCCAGAACGCGACCAGCGCGTGACGACCCATGTCGGTTTAACTGCCAGGGCGCTGGGCGCAAAAGGGATGTATCTTGCTGCTGCCGACAAGGGGGTTGTCAGGAGCATTGAGGATGTTGTCAGCCGCTGGGGTGGCGCCTTCTTCTGTCAGGATACTGTGAAATGGCGTTCCTGTATCCGGGACTGGAAGGCCGCAGGAGGTATTGTCGTTCACCTCACCATGTACGGCCTTAACCTTCCCGATGTGATTGGTGACATTAAAATTCACAAAAAAATTCTCGTTATCGTTGGTGCAGAGAAAGTTCCCGGAGAGATGTATGGGCTTGCTGACTATAATGTGGCAGTAACCTCCCAGCCCCATTCCGAGATATCAAGCCTTGCCCTCTTTCTTGATTACTATTTTTCCGGGCAGGAATTCAGGAATGAGTTTTTCGGAGCACGGATACGCATTATTCCGTCAGATAAGGGAAAGCAGACGGAGGAATTGTGAAAGGGAGGGTGCTGGTTGCCGGATTTGCAACAAGGCACGTAGCGCAGTCTGCAGCACGGGCTGGTTACGAGGTCTGTGCTGTTGATCATTTCTGCGATCAGGACCTTTCCTGGTATACCTCTGACCGTGAAAAATTTGAAGAACTTGCTGATCTTCCGGATGCGATCCATGAGATTTGCAGTCGCCACAGGTTTGACCTTTTTATCGTCACTTCCGGTGCTGAAGATCTTACTACCTGCCTTCCGCTCTGTGGGACACCTAAAGATACGGTAGGGCGTTTTTTGGATAAACTGGATATTCAGCATTTTTTTGATTCCATCAATATACCTGTCCCCCGGCTCTTACCTGAAGGGGTATATCCCACCATGGTCAAACCACGGCGGGGTGCCGGAGGATGGCGGAATGCGATCATCCGGGATAGTGCCGGATTATCTGCGTGGTCGAACCTGCATCCGGATATTCCTTTTATCCGCCAGGAAATCGTTGAGGGTGTTCCGGCGAGTGTCTGTTGTGTTACGGATGGTTCACGGGCACGGGCAATTACTGCAAACGAGCAGATTTTACGGGGGAATGGTAAATCCACATTTGGATTTTGCGGTTCGGTTACACCATTTAATCATCCGCTCTGCGAACTCATGATGAGCCAGGCCGAACAGATCGCTGCTGCAAGCGGGTGCAGGGGGACTATCGGTGTTGATTTTGTTGTTGGCAGCGATACTGCTTATGCAATTGAGGTAAATCCCCGGTTCCAGGGAACGATCGATACCGTCGAAATGGCCTGCGACTGCAACCTGTTCCGGTATCATGTCGAGTCCTGTGCCGGAAAACTGCCCCCGGCGACGGAGTCCCCCGGGCAGGTTGCGGTAAGAAGTATCCTCTTTGCCGAGCGGGATGTGACTATTACCTCAGATCTCAAACACCTGGCACCATTTGTTGCTGATATACCGTGGCCGGGATCTACCTTTGAAGCGAATCAGGCAATGGTCAGTGTGTACGGCTGGGGGCAGACACGGGAATCTGCTTTTTTTATGCTGGATAAGCATATTAGCACCGTCCAACAATACATACGGTGATGGATCCCATAAACGACCTGTTGAACGATCCGGCTGTTCGTGCATATCTTCATCGGCTGGTAAAAGATGAAGGGCTCAATCTCATCGAACGGTTTCCGCGTGAAGGTGAGTACAGCGATGAAGACCTGGCGGCACGCACAGGAATCAACCTGAATACGGTCAGGCATACGCTCTATACTCTGTATGAAAAACGGCTGGCGGAGTATCACCGGATCAAAAACAATGAGACGGGCTGGCTGACCTATCTCTGGCAGCTGCGTACCGATCATATCTGCGATGCAATACGCGAAGACATGGAGCTTGTGTTAGAAAAGCTCTCACGGCGAGAAAAGTATGAAGAAGAGAATGACTTCTTCATCTGCAAGGACTGCCAGATACTCTTTACCTTCCCGCTTGCCATGAGCTGCGATTTCACCTGCCCGAGGTGTGAAAAAGCTCTTACGCATTTTGACAACGATATGCTCTTACGGGCTCTCAAACACCGGATTGGCGATATCAAAAAATCACTGGGTCATGCCTGACAGTCCCGAAAAAAAATATGAGCAGCTGCTGCGTGAAGCAGGATGCGACGAAAAGGTTATCATTCATTGCCGGGCTGTGACGGAGGTTGCTCTGGAATACGCCAGGCGCAACCCCCTTGTTTCAGTGGATCTCATACAGGAAGGTGCAACGCTCCATGACATCGGGAGAGGCGCGAGTCACACAATCCTTCACGCACAGTATGGTGCTGATCTTTTACGTTCCCTTGGAATAGAGGAAGCAGTCGCCCGAATCGTGGAGTGTCACACGGGGGCGGGACTTACCGCTGATGAATGTACTCTTCTCCGGCTGTCACCACGTGACTGCATGCCAAGGACAACCGAAGAGAAGATTGTCACCCATGCCGACAACCTTGTTGAAGGGAGAAAACGGGTAACTATTGAAAAAAGCATCGGATCTGCCATCCACCTGCCAGGAAGGGTGAGAAAACGGATGTATCGTCTTGCGCTGGATGTCGAGTTGCTCTGCAGCTGACCGTTATTAAAAACCTGTTCTGGTGAATTCCAGTCTTTCTGAAAATCGGATATTTTTTGTGGGGACATATACCCGTTTCATTTCCCGTATGGACACCCCGCGATAATGATTACGTAGTCCAATTTTTTTTGGATTATCGTATTTTGGAAGTATCACGTACGCGGGGAAAAACATTGAAGGTGCATGGGATTTTTGATTATTTTTGCAGCATTAATTAAAATCCGCTCCTTATGAGTGTTCTTCCGGATGAACACTAGATAATGACCTGCTTTACCTGGGGCAGGGCACGGATCTGTTCAATAACGCCCACCGGCATGGACTCTTCAACGATAATGACGAGCCTTGGCTCTTCGGAAAACTCCGGGTCAGTAACAAAGATTTGCCGGATAGAGACATCATGCAGGGTAAGGACCTGGACAACAGCACCGACAATTCCCCGCTCGCTTGCATTTTTTGGCAGCACGGTGACAACAGAAAAACCTAATGATTCTGCAACTTTGGAAAGGTCCGGTGTCGCCCGCATATTCAGAAAGATATCCCGGAGTAACGGGCGTTCAAGGATGCGATGTGCTGTGGAGTCCACGACCCTGCGATCTGATCCGATCACTTTAGCCACCGCGGTTGCAGGCACCTCGATACCATTACAACTGATCCGTCCGTCTTCGGTCACACCAAAACCGTTCTCGAGCAGGAACCGCACCACCCGGGTCTGCGAGGGTGAATCAGAAAACTCATGAATGATGTCTGACCACATACACACCACTGGGTATGACGTATATAAATATACAGCGATGCTGATCCGGCGCCATCAAAGTTGGATATATGACGCTTAAGGCCGAGTGACGCACAATCCTGATCTGATTCAAGAGAGACATCCTGATTATGAGGTTATGTCTATAAGAAAAAAACCTGCAGGAAATTAACTTGCATAAGATTTTATTAGATTGACAACCTCTTTGTTATGGCACAAAGCGAGGGTAGCCAAGCCAGGTCAAAGGCGCTAGGTTGAGGGCCTAGTCTCGTAGGAGTTCTTGGGTTCGAATCCCATCCCTCGCATTCTTCTCGGGGAATTCAATTTTCTTGCCGGTTCTTGCTATATGGTAATACCCTAACAATATGCAATGTTACATCAGAATTGCGATGTGTTATCGATCGAGTGATGGATCAGCAGTAAGAAAAAAATCCGGGCTGCAGGAACTGGCAACCTACTTTTTCTTTGTAACGAAGTAATATCCGGCACCCGCAGCGACAATAACGATAAGTAGGCTGAAAATTATGATCCACTGCATGTTTCCAATTGGGGCGGGAAATGCAGCAGTCTGTGCTGGTACTATTGTTCCTGCAGGGACTGGAGCGGTAGTCGTTGAATTTCCAGTCACAATTGGCACCAGTGTCGTTTCGATTGTTGGCATCGGTGTCGTATCGATTGTGGAGATTCCGGAACTGATGTTCTGCCCCGGTGCGCTACCGCCCTCTTCACCTGGGTAAAACGGCGTCGCGGGTAATGTCCGGAATGTATAGTCAGTACTTA
>CAYWHL010000003.1:0-33603 GCA_964457995.1 uncultured Methanoregula sp.
CCACGCCACCTTTTACGTAGGGGTAGACAACATCATACACAAAGGCGATCTTCATGGTTGCTACCGTTAATTACCATTTTCATTCAGGAGCATCATACTCTGGAAGACTGCAAAGAGAAAGATCTGGATGCCGGAAATGATCAGTACAAGAGAGATAATTGCGGTTGAGATCTGGGTGAGAAACCCGAAATTGGCCGAGATCCAGCGGATAAAAATACTGAGGCCGAACAGGATCCCTGCCAGTGCGAGCAGGGATCCGGCAAGAAGGAACATCTCCAGGTTGTGGTAATTCATCAGCAGTTCGATGAATCCTGCTTTTCTCTCGTACCCGTGGACAACCGAATAGGTCTTCATTAAAAACCCGGTGAGGATCACCTGTATACCGCCCATCAGCATGATTGCACCGAGGATGAACGTGTGAAGATGTGTGGATTCGATATCACCCTTGGCCAAAAAAAAGGCCATGAGGAAGAGGCCGAGCACGGAGAAGACCATGCCCGGGATCGCTATGAACGGGAGGGGTTTCATCAGGAGGACAAACCGGACGTGACGCCACCCATCGGCAAAACTGTGCAGTTTCGAAGGTGTGCGCCGGGGATAATAATCGATTGGCACTTCTTCGATCTTCAGCTGTTCCTTTGAGGCCATCACCAGCATCTCGGAGGCAAACTCCATACCGCCGGTCTTCAGGCTGAGCCGGTCGAGTGCCTTGCGGGTAATTGCGCGGAACCCGCTGTGCGAATCTGAGAAGCGTGTATGGAAGATAACATTAATCATCCATGTGAGGAGCGGGTTGCCGACGTATTGGTGGAGCGGGGCCATGGATCCTTTCTGTATCGATCCCCTGAACCGGGACCCGACGACGAAGTCCACGCCTGCCTCAAGCGGGGCGATCATTCGGGGGATCTCGGAGAAATCATAGGTGTTGTCGGCATCGCCCATGACGATGTAGCGGCCTTTTACGTGTGGGAACCCGGCGAGATAGGCATTGCCGTATCCCGGTTTTTCCGGACGGATGACTGTTGCACCAAGGGACCGGGCAATTTCTGCCGTACGGTCCGTTGACGAATCGGCAACGAGGATCTCACCCCTGATCCCAGCATCCCGGAATACTTCCAGTATCTTATTGATACACGGACCTATCGTACGTTCTTCATCAAGCGAGGGGAGGATTACCGATACGTCAACAGGATGTCCGCTGCCAGAATTCATGTCCATTATCAGTCTGTTAGACATCTTTTTGTGAGACAATAAATATAGGGGATTTCATCTCAATATAAGGTAATTATCAATAATCAGCCCCTGATTTGATATGAATCAGGTCTGTAAATAAGACTTTTACTCTATTGTTATATCTCCACTTTATTTCTTTGATATAAATGAGGATTTTAAGCTGGAAGATCTCCTGAAACCAAATCAACCGATCATTGGCGATGGCCCGGAATCCTCAAGCCCTGCTGATGTAAACTCTCCCCTTTCTGAACCTGTACCGGTAATCGGTATTCAGATGCTTATACCGACAGAACAGCAGTGAATTATACCTGCTCCATTATCTGTGCAGACAATAAATCCCCATCAGACTTTTTTTACAGTATCCGTCATATGGGATGCATTGGATGAATCAGGGACAATTCTGGCCGTTGCTGCTTTCAACCGGCCCGCAGCCAGATTTCCTCACGTACCACTGCCAGGAGGATCTGACTGTGAACGGGCAGCGGATCAGCGGAACACTCCGCGTCACCGCACACTATGCATTGGCGGAACAACAAATAGCTCCCGCTCCTCTGTCAGATCACGCCGTTGACAACTGATAAAGGTTCAGAAATCCACTGATTGGAGCATCCATGTGACGCAGGAAATAACAAATACTGAAGTAACGATATCAGCTATATTCCCGGAAATACCATAATTTTCCGAGTCTGGAGGCTCATCCATGGTGACGAAATGGTATTATGGAATAATCTGGTTACTCATTGTTGTCGTGTTCATGTCAGTCGTGACGGCCGGATGCGTGCAGATAACACCACAAAATCGCACAACCCCAACAATCACCGAAGCACCGGGTTATATGGTAATTACTCCCCAGGAGGCAAAAGACCTGATCGACCGGACGCCCGGCCTCATAATAATCGATACTTCGACTCCGCAAAACTTTGCGAAAGGGCATCTTCCAAATGCCGCAAACTACTGTATTGGCGATGACTCCCTTAACAAGACAATTCCTTCTTTGGACAAAAACACCACATACCTTGTCTATAGCCGTGCCGAACGCGCATCCATTCTTGGAGCAAAAAAACTCATTGACTCCGGGTTCCCGAATGTTTACCGTCTGAAAGGCGAATATCAGGAATGGAATTACGCAGGCTACCCAGTTGAGATATAAGGAATCCGTTCTTTTCCGGATCCTTAATGCAGGTCCTGCATTGCAGCCGTTTCGGATTCACAAGGTAATAACCGGCGCTGTTGCAGGAAGGAAATTATATCCCTTTGGTGCCCAAATCGGCCTGAACAGATAGTCAGATACCTGTAGTCCGTATTAATGGTTCTGATCAATCCGGTTAGATTCATCTGCCCACTTTTTCCGAAAGATGATTTTTCCGGAAGATGATGTTTTATAATTACCTTGTTCAATTTAAAAATCCGTCAATATTATTGGTATACCCCAGAACGTACCGGGATCTCAAAGACAACAAGACCAGAGATGACCTTTTTTCGTCTTTTCTACCTGAATATACGGTTCTGGCAAAAAAATCTGGAGGATGTTCATCTTTTTGCAGACATCGAATTTTGGCATATGATACCTTCCGGCACATCACCGGAGAATTTTTTTAGTGGGGGACTGTCGTTGACCAGTCAGCGGTTCATATCGTGCTCGGGCCTGGATGTGAGCCCCTGCCCATTGATTATGATAAAATGACAGTACTGGCTGTTAATAAACAGAAAACTCCTATGATTAAGGAAGACGGAAATGTCAAAAAAAACACCGGTACTCAGCCAAAGAATATTGCAAAATAAATCCAAGACTCGTGAGATTCCTGCATGATCAAAACAAACAAACTCCTCACAAAGGCAACTGCAGTTTCGAAACATGCGGGAAGACTGATTTCCGAATGGTACCAGAACAGTAACTATCACGTTCTCCGTAAATCCGATGCATCTCCGCTCACGGAAGCAGATCTTGCATCGGAGACCTATATTGTATCGGCGTTATCAAAAACCGGAATCCCGGTGATATCCGAGGAAACGGGATGTGCCTATCCTGTTCGGAAAGACTGGAATTCATTCTGGCTCGTTGACCCTCTCGACGGGACAAAGGACTTTATCGAGCGGAACGGGGAATTCACGGTCAATGTTGCCCTTATTGAGCATGGCTCCCCGGTACTTGGAGTCATCCATGCACCGGCTGTCGGCATCACTTATTATGCCTGGAAAGGAAACGGTGCCTTCTGCGAAAAGGATGGCAGCGTCAGCAGGCTTCCCTGTATTGAACCTTCGGACCGTCTCATTGCCACCGTGAGCCGGCAGCACCTGTCAGCAGGAACAAGGGAATTCCTCCGCATGAACGGCATAACAGAGGTCGAGCAGCGAGGCTCGGCTCTAAAGTTCGGTGCCGTTGCC
This sequence comes from uncultured Methanoregula sp., assembly GCA_964457995.1. GTDB lineage: Archaea > Halobacteriota > Methanomicrobia > Methanomicrobiales > Methanospirillaceae > Methanoregula. Next base: position 3,619 of record CAYWHL010000003.1, read on the forward strand.
TCGGGAAAAGCGACCGTCTATCCCCGTTTTGAAGGATCGATGGAATGGGATACTGCAGCAGGACAGGTCATCGTCACAGAGGCAGGTTGCCGGATTTTCGATCTCGTGACCGGAACCGGACCCGCGTACAACAAACCGTCGCTTGTCAACAACCCGTTCATTGTCTGTGGTCCGCAGATTGAAAGGAAAAACTTGAGTATACCGGATATCAATAGTTCTCCATTGCGGTGAGCGATGCCATGGTGCGGCAAGGATTCACGTTATGGTTTACCGGCTTGTCAGGGGCAGGAAAGACAACACTCGCAATCGAAATGGAGAAAGCCTTAAAAGAACGTGGTGTTCCCTACGTCCATCGTCTTGACGGGGATATTGTCCGTCAGGATCTTACCCGCGACCTTGGTTTTTCCAAGGAGGACCGGGATGAGAATATCAGGAGAGTGACATTTGTTGCCGGACTGCTGAGTAAAAATGGTGTGGCGACACTGGTATCCTTCATCTCGCCTTACCGGCAGGCACGGGACAATGCCCGCAGCCGGTGCCACAATTTTATCGAAATATACATGAAATGCAACCTTGAGATCCTGATGGAGCGGGACGTCAAGGGATTCTATAAGCAGGCACGGCAACAGCAGATCAAAAATTTTACCGGGATTGATGACCCATATGAGGAGCCGCTCAACCCGGAAATTGTCGTTGACTCGGGAAAGATGACGGTCAGCGAAGCACGCGATTTCATTCTTTCATACCTTGAAGAAGAAAAACTGTTGAAATCTCCGGACTCGGGCGGATTTTAATTTTGTCTGTGACAATTAATAATAACTATTATCCAAAGGCAACATACAGGTATAGTAAATTCTGACGATAACCCGGCTGTCTTGTTCAGGATTTTTCATCATGGGGAGCATCACATAGTATGTCAGATGGAGAACGGTATACTCTTACGACGTTACAGGCCTTGGAAGCGGAAAGCATCCACATCATCCGCGAAGTTGCAGCCGAGTTTGAAAATCCTGTCATGCTCTACTCTGTCGGAAAAGACTCGTCGGTCATGGCCCACCTCGCCATCAAGGCTTTCTATCCTGAAAAGGTGCCATTTCCCTTTCTCCATGTCGATACAGGTTACAAGTTCCCCGAGATGTACCAGTTCCGGGATGAATTTGTAAAGAAAAACAATATACGGCTGGTCGTGTACCGCAATGACGAGGCGTTTCTTTCCGGCGTAAACCCGGTCGATTACGGGACCATCAAATGCTGTGCGGAGCTGAAGACAAAGGCGCTCCTTGATGCCCTTGCAAAAGGGGGATACGATGCAGCATTCGGAGGGTCCCGGCGGGATGAGGAAAAATCCCGGGCAAAAGAAAGGATCTACTCGTTCCGGGACCAGTTCGGCCAGTGGAACCCGAAAAACCAGCGCCCGGAACTCTGGGAACTCTATAACGGGAGGATCAACCAGGGAGAGTCTATCCGCGTCTTCCCGCTCTCAAACTGGACAGAACTTGATATCTGGACGTACATCCATCACGAGAATATCCAGGTTGTCCCGCTCTATTTTTCAAAGAAGAGGCAGGTCATCCACCGTGGCGGACAGATCATCCCGATATATCCCGACACCCGGATCCAGGAAGGGGAAGAGATCACCGAATGCATATGCCGGTTCAGGACGCTCGGTTGCCATTTCTGCACCGGTGCGGTCATGTCTCCCGCTGTGACGCTTCCGGAGATCATCGAGGAGATGATGGTGGTCCGGTATTCGGAACGGATCACCCGGGTCATCGACCATGACCAGGACAGCTCGATGGAACAGAAGAAACGGGAGGGATATTTCTGACCACGCTCAAGGCACTGCTGGAGCGGAATGAGAAGAACGACCTGCTCAGGTTTGCCACAGCCGGAAGCGTGGATGACGGAAAATCCACCCTGATCGGCCGTCTCCTCCATGATTCGAAATCTGTCTTTGAGGACCAGCTTGAAGCGATTAAGAAATACTCCTCCACCAACCGTGAAGTGGAGATCGATTTCTCCCTCTTCACTGACGGTCTCAAGTCGGAGCGCGAACAGGGCATCACCATAGATGTCGCCTACCGGTATTTCTCAACGCCGAAACGGCGGTTCATCATCGCCGACACCCCTGGGCATGAACAGTACACCCGGAACATGGCTACCGGGTGCTCGACATCATCCCTTGCCCTGATCCTGATCGATTCGACAAAAGGGGTCGTGACCCAGACCAAACGGCACACGTTCATCTCATCCCTCCTCGGCATCAAGCATTTCATCGTGGCGATCAACAAGATGGACCTGACCGGATATTCCGAGGACGTCTTCAATACAATTACCGATGATTTCCGGGCGTTCTCGGACAAACTCCCGATCGAGTCCATCCAGTTCATCCCCATCAGCGCCCTGCAGGGAGTGAATGTTATCGACAGGGACGGGAAGATGCCATGGTACCACGGCCCATCGCTCCTTGATTACCTCGAAACGATCAATGTCTCGGCATGGCGGAACCTGATTGACTTCCGGTTTCCCGTCCAGTACGTCAACTGGGGAGGCAAGGGGAGCGGGATGAGGGGATACTGTGGGACCATTGCATCAGGGATTATACGACCAGGTGAAAATGTCGTAGCACTCCCCTCGGGAAAAGAGAGCCAGGTGAAAAAGATTGTCACGTACGAAGGTGAGCACGCATATGCCTACGCCCCCCAGGCTGTGACGATCTACCTCGAAGATGATATCGACCTCAGCCGTGGCGATATGATCGCGAGAAAGAAAAACCTTCCCCTGCTTACCCGGAATATCGAGGCAAACGTCGTCTGGATGGATACCACTCCTCTCAAACCGGGAAAAGTCTACCTCATCAAGCACACCACCCACTCGGTCCGGGGCATCCCCGAAGACATCGCGTACCGGTTCGATCCGGAAGACCTTCACCGGAAGCCTGCCGATACCCTGCACTTCAACGAGATCGGCAGGGTCACGTTCAGCCTCTTAAACCAGATCTACGCCGACACGTACAAACATAACCGCCAGACGGGATGTTTCATCATCATCGACCCGGCCAACAATCTGACAGCGGGCGCCGGCATGATGACCCGGTGCCGGTGTAAGGAAGACGGGCACGCCATGGAGCCTGCGGCAGTGATCCGGACTCATTGGTTTGCCGGGAAACCCGGGTCGGGAAAGATGGCCGTTGATAAGATGACAAAAGAAGGACTCGCCTGCCTCTGCCTGACTGACGAACTGCTTGGAGCGGGAATCTGTAGTGACCTTGCCCTGACGGAAAAGAAAGATGTGTGGCTGGAACGGGTTGCCCACATCTGCAAAGCGGCAAATGCGTCCGGTGTATCGGTTGTTATCGAATCCGCGTACGGCCCAGATGAAACAGTACGGGATATTATCGGGAAGGAAATGTTGAAAATATTCAGATAAGTGATTATAAGATTAAGATTATTGTCGCTCAGATCATCGTTTGATGCAATATTTTTTGGTGATATTTCCAAAGCCAATACTTATTTTTGATGAGACTTAACGACCTAAATACCATTGAACTTATAGAATTTTCTTAAAAAAAGGATCTTATCATAAAAAACGTGTCATGTTTCCTGTTCAGTAATATGTTCCGGCACTTTCCTGATATACACGGTACCGTCCTTGACGGCAATCCACCGCAGCGTATCGCCCTGCTTCAGGTCAAGGAACTTGAATATTTTCGAGGGGACTGTCGTCCGGTGACGGTAGGATCGCACGGTGACAGAAGTCTCTTCAATGCAGACGACATCCTCGGAGATTAAGTCCACCACGTTCACACCTCACCGGATATTATCTTCATTCGAGTGATATTATGTTGCAAAGTTATTTCATGTTTTTGTAAATCCTTCGAACGATTGAAGAACATCCGGATGTCATGTATTATCCGGATTTAAGCAAACGATGAATTACCAATAGATATTGGTAACATACCAATATCTTATTACTCTCTTCCATCATACACTTGTATGATAGCCATGAAAAGAATTGCCGGCATCATCGCCGTCCTGTTGATCATCGCTGCCATTCTGGTGGCGGGATGCACAACGACTCCTTCGAATAATTCCAGCAGTCCCGCAACCGGTACCAGCGGGAAGATCATTGTATCGGGAGCGTTTGCACTCTATCCTATGATGATGAAATGGGCAGAGGAATACAACAAGGTACATCCGGATGTAAGGATCGATGTATCTGCAGGCGGAGCAGGAAAAGGAATGACCGACGCCCTTTCCGGTATGGTGGATCTCGGGATGGTTTCGCGGGAAATCTATCCTGAAGAAGCCAATCAGGGAGCAGTATGGGTTGCGGTTACCAAGGATGCCGTTGTCGTAACGGCAAGTTCGGAGAATCCAGTACTAGCGGATCTCCAGTCAAAGGGAATTAACCAGTCGGTTTTCAGGCAGATATTCGTGAATGAGACCATCAGAACATGGGGACAGGTCGTCAACCACCCGGATGTCAAAGAAAAGATTAATGTTTACACCCGGTCCGACGCCTGCGGTGCCGCCGATGTCTGGGCAAAATACCTTGGATTTAAACAGGAGAACTTACAAGGAGTCGGCGTCTTCGGGGACCCGGGGCTTGCGGATGCGGTGAAGTCTGACCATCTGGGTGTCGGGTATAATAACATCGGGTTTGCATATGATGCAAATACCGGCAAACCGCTTGACGGGCTGGCAATCATCCCGCTCGACCAGAATGACAACGGGAAGGTCGATCCTGACGAGCAGGTGTATGCAACCCGCGATGTGATCGTAAATGCCATCAACACGGGAAAGTACCCGTCGCCCCCTGCCCGCGAACTGAACCTTGTTGCAAAAGGAAGCTTCTCCGGCCCCACACTGCAGTTCGTCCGCTGGATCCTCACGGACGGGCAGCAATACGTTGAGGAATCCGGGTACATCACCTTACCTAAGGAACGGATTGATGAGCAACTGGGCAAACTAATTGCAAATTAATGTTTAATATCTTTTCACCGGACCGGTGATATACCGTGATGCGGGATCTCAGGGACCGGATCGTCAACAGCATCCTTTTTGTACCGACGCTGTTCTCGGGTGTCCTGCTCATCGTGATGGTACTCACCCTCATCCAGAAATCCGGACAGATCCTCTCAACACGGCCTCTTGCCGACCTCCTCTTCTCCTCGTCATGGCAACCCTTTGCCGGAAATTTCGGGTTTTTACCGTTTATCATGGGAACGATCTGGGTGACCGCACTCGCGATGCTGGCAGCTGTTCCCATATCCCTGCTGAGTGCGATCTACCTGTCGGAATATGCACACGCCAGGGTCAGGGACATTATCCAGCCGGTGATCGACCTGCTGGCAGGGATCCCATCTGTGGTCTACGGGCTCTTTGGCATCCTTCTTGTCGTTCCCCTCATCAAGTATTCGGTTGCGCCGCTGTTTGGCATTACGAGCTCGGGATACTGTGTCCTTGCCGGCGGGCTTGTCCTTGCGATCATGGTATTTCCCATCCTTATTTCAATATCCTACGAGGTGTTCCGGACCGTCCCTCTCGAAATGCGGGAGGCGTCGTTAGGGCTCGGTGCAACCCGTTGGGAGACCGTCAAGCACGTTGTCTTAAAAAAAGCGTTCCCGGGGGTTATCGCAGCAGTTATTCTTGGCTTCAGCCGAGCCTTCGGGGAGACGATGGCCGTCCTCATGGTTGTGGGAAACGTAGCCCGGGTCCCAACATCCGTTTTCGACCCGGCATATCCCATCCCGGCACTGATCGCAAATAACTACGGTGAGATGATGTCAATTCCCCTGTACGATTCTGCACTGATGTTTGCCGCACTGCTCCTCCTCCTCGTTGTCATAGTGTTCAACATCGCTGCCAGATATGTACTGGTGAAGGTCATGGCGGTGGCATGATGGACAGGCGGGCTGTAGAAGAGCAGCTGTTCAGGGGCCTGATGTATCTCTCACTGGCGATCGTGCTGGGAAGCCTTTTCTTAGTGTTTGCAATTGTTGTCTTTAAAGGGGCAGCTGCACTGAATATTGCGATGGTAACCCAGGTGCCCCACGGGGGATATTATCTTGGAAAAGAAGGGGGCATCCTCAACGCGATTGTCGGGTCCATCTACCTTGCAGTCGGCGCAATTATCCTTGCAACCGGTATCAGTATCCCTACCGCATGGTATCTGCAGAATCTCAGTCAGAGATCGCAATATGCAGCCGGCATCAGGATGATGCTCGATATCGCTGCAGGGATCCCCTCCCTGATCTACGGGGCCTTCGTATTCCTGATCATGGTCATGGTTCAGGCCCGGGCTTCGCTGCTCTGGGGGATCATCACGGTGGGTATCTTCATCACACCCCTGCTCACCAGGGCTATCGATGAAGTCATGCAGACGGTGCCTTCAAAACTGAAGGAAGCCTCGTACTCACTGGGCGCAACCCGGCTGGAGACCATCTATCATGTCGTTACACGGCAGGCGCTCCCGGGGCTGATTACTGCAATCCTTGTCGCATTCGGCCGTGGAATCGGTGATGCGGCTTCAGTATTGTTCACCGCAGGGTACACGGATTCTATCCCGGCATCCCTGAACGATCCCGTCGCAACCCTGCCCCTTGCGATCTTTTTCCAGCTGGGGACGCCGTTTCCCCAGGTGCAGGAACGTGCCTATGCATCAGGCATTATACTGCTTGTCATCGTATTGATCATCTGTATCGGGTCACGGTATCTCGCGAAAAAATACGTCAGGTACAGCATCAAGTAAGGTATTTCACATGAATGCAACGGAAATTTCCATAAAGAATTTCACCATTTCCATAGAAAACCGGGAGATCCTGAAGAATATTTCTGTGGATATTCCCAAAAACCAGATCACCGTCATCATCGGGCCTTCCGGTTGCGGAAAATCAACCCTTTTGCGAAGCATGAACCGGATGACCGACCTTCTGGAACATGTGACAACCGACGGGGAGATTATCATCAATGGAAAGAATGTCCTCGATCCTGCCATCAACCTCTCCCAACTGAGAAAAAACGTCGGGATGATCGCCCAGGCCCCGAACCCTTTGCCCATGTCCATTTATGACAATATCGTGTACGGGCTGCGTATCCACGGCATGAAGGATCACAAAAGTCTGGACCGGCAGGCAGAACGGTGCTTAAAAAGCGTCGGTCTCTGGAATGAAGTCCACGACCGGCTCAAGGAACCCGCGTCTACATTATCCCTCGGGCAGCAGCAGCGGCTGTGTCTTGCCCGCGCCCTTGCAATCGAACCGGAGATCCTCCTTTGCGATGAAACGACATCTGCGCTCGACCCGATTTCAGCAAAACATATTGAAAATGAACTGATCGCCCTGAAGAACGATTACTCTATCGTCTTTGTCACGCATGTCCTCCGGCAGGCAAAACGGCTTGCGGATTACGTGATTTTTTTATATCTTGGCGAAGTTGTCGAACACGGCCCGGCACACGAAGTCTTCACAAACCCAAAAGATCCGCGGACGAAAGCGTATCTTGAAGGGGTGTTCGGGTAACCCTTTTTTGTCTTATTGCAAAAAGGGATTGTCAGATGGAGAGGGAGTCTTAAATTCAGTCCTTTTTTTAAGCACTGTCAGGAAAACGAAGATAATTTTATATGATAAAATTCCGGTATTCCGTTCTCATATCATTCCTATCCAGATTGTCCTGTCGATCAAGGACAACAATGCTCTCCCCCGGAAGAGCGGCTCATCTGAGGTAATAATCTTACAATATAAATCAACCGCATCATTCGTCAGTTTCCATCTTTCATAATTCCGGAAACATTCCATTGCATCCCATTCCCCGGAATGATACAGGAATATGGTCCCCATGAGTTTTTGCCTGCGCTGAATCGTATCGAAATTATAGTGTACTGCCAGAGATCCATCCTTTTTTAAACCGGAAAAGAATGTTGAATACCTCTTCGCAATTTCTTTGATGGTCGCATTCGGTTTTGTAGAGGTTGCGTGGCCGGTTTCCTCAAATATCCTGTTCAGCATTTCCAGTTTTTTGAAATATGCCGTATATTCTTTCAAGACCAGCCTGGGATTGAAATAACCGTACCCGTCGATATCATGGCCTTGTATTTTAAACCGGCCTTTTTGTGCAAAAACCGGTTTATCAATAAATACGTGCATCCTGTCGGGGGATACGATTCCGTCGAGGAACTCCAGCAGGTCTCTATGATTTTCGATTACATGGACGGGGACGGGCGCCAGCAGCCGGATCTTATCTTCTATCAGGGCAACAATCGCCTGTTCTGTGTACATTTCAGGAGGTAATACAAGTGTTGCTTTGGTATGGTCATTGCATTGGATTGTTCTTAAGATGTGATGGGCAAAAGAGTCATCGATGGTTACCTTTTTTTCTGCATCAACCAGTACCGGGATTGTCCTTAACCCGTCTTTGATGAGGATGATGGAAAGGTATCTGGATACTGGTGATACGTGCTCATCTCCGGAAAAAAATGCGGTCAGGCTATCGTTCCCGTAACACACAAACCCGTCGGTGAAAAGATTTTTTATCAGTCTGGATGCAACGGTTTGGGATCGTTCTTTTTCCCCAAGTTCCTTAAGAAATGAGACTCCCGTGTAACCGACAATAAAGTCCTCCTGAGAGGACCCCTCATTTGTCGCCGCAAGAACTTCTTCAAGCCGTGATATTTTCTTCAGGTTTTTCCATGTGAGATATTCATAGAGTGACCTTTCGACACCGGGATTATAGCATTCCCTTACCGATTGAGTGAGATGCAAATCGGATATGTGGTGGTGGATCCTTCGGATGTAATCCTGATTATGGATCTGGGCATCTCGTTTCTGTATCCGTTCGTGTTTGAAAACCAGTTCCTTGGGACCAAGGAACTCATGCATGGTCTCAACATACATTTCAATTACCTCCTCAATATCCCCAACCCTGCCTATTTTCCCATCTTTGAGAAACATCGCCCGGTCACAGAGATCGTAGATTGTTGCCATGGAGTGGGATACGATCACAACAGTTTTATCCGAATTGCAGAACTCAAGTATTTTCTTTCTTGATTTTTCCCTGAATGAAATGTCCCCGACAGACAGGACTTCGTCAAGGACAAGTATGTCGGGTTGTATCTGCATGGCAGTCGAGAATCCAAGTTTAACCCGCATGCCGGTTGAAAAATTCTTCAGAAGCATATACTGGTATTTTTCAAGATCTGCAAATGCAATTATATCGTCATAAAGATTATCCATATCTTTTTTGGAGAAACCCAGGATCATCCCATACTGGTATATATTGTCGTGAGCAGTAAGGTCATCAGAGAAACCGACACCAAGACTCAGCAATGGAATCAGTGAGCCATTAATTTTAACTGAACCTGAGTCCGGGGGTATGATCCCTGAAATTAATTTCAGCAGGGTACTTTTACCCGTACCGTTTGCACCAATGATTCCAAAACATTCACCTTTATAGATATCAAGGTTGATGCCGTCAAGGACTTTTTTTATTGGGTTTTTTTTTGATCGTTTATTTTTTATGATATCCGGAAGATCAAAGATTGAAAACCCTTTTTTTTGAGAGATATCATAATATTTTTTTAAATCCCTGATCTCTATGCTGATTTCTGTCGTCTATATCACCTCTACAAATCGCTTCTCCAGCTTTTTAAACAGATAATGCCCAATAAAAACCATACATATGCCAAATAAAAGGATATATCCAATATCGATCAAAGAAGGCAGTATATTATACAATACAATATCCCTGTACATAATCATAATCTGGGTTACCGGATTCAACAGGTAGATACTCCGGATTGACTGGGGTATTATCGATATCGGATATAAAATCGGGCACAAAAAAAACCCAATCTGGATCACAAATGGCCAGATCTCGCCAATGTCCCGGAAATATGGATACAGGGATGCTAATACGAGGGACAGCCCAAATGCCACCAGTAAATAGAGGATATGGATCAGGGGAAACAGTACGACATAATATGAAATCGCTCCTGTTAACAGTGCAACCAGCGGGATCAGGATGATAAATTCCAGGGTGAACGAGATCAGGGCTGACAAATTCTCTGTTAAAACAAAGATTTCACTGGGGATCACAATATTTGAGAGGATTGAAGACCTCTGCTTTATAACAGATAATGAAGACATAGTGGCGTTGGTAAAAAATCTCCATGTAAGGATGCCAACCAGAAGATACTGGGCAAAATTGGCTTCGAGATGTCTGATATTATAAAAAATAAAATAGAGGACAACCAGAAGTAAAAGAGGACTTAACAACGACCAGACCAGTCCGAGATAGGTATGCTGGTATTTTGCCTTGAGATCATTAACAGTAAGTGTTTTTATCAGGTCCCAGTGTTTTATCACCCATAATTCATTCAGCGACAATGGAATTCTCCGGTACCCACATTTTAAAAACAATATCGAATTATGAAAGAATGTACATGGTATCCGATGATAAACACTTCTTTTGGGAACGGCCAGAGCTTATTGGAGCAACCCAAGATAGCTTCCTGTTCTTTTCAACCGGTTCAAAATCCTTCCCTTAAAGCTCCGGTTTTTGATTGCCGCCCGCTGTTTCTGGTGTTTTCTCTCAAGGTTGAACATCATCTGGGTGAAAACCGGGACAATTTTCTCCACGGTCAGACCTTCATAGGGTTTCCACGGCTCATCCAGAGCAGGCAGGGGTGCAAAGAACAACCTGCCATCCGTGCGTCCGAAGTATTCACGGGCGACCTTTGCATTCGATTCTTCATACTTTTCAATGATATCTCTTCTTTGTTGAGGAGAGAGCAGACGCTGGTTTTCTTTTTTATGTTCCCGGTTGATTTCCGTAAGACTGTTTACAAGAAAATTATGAAACCGGAGATCATCCTTGAATTGGATATTACATAATCTGATGATTTCGATGAGATCCCAGTTCATGCTTATATTGACTTTATCTTGCGGGATACGATAACTGTCATCGAGTTTGAGTCCGACGACCCCGAGGAAATCGTGAAAAATCCCTTCCGGTAGTTGTTCTTTCTCATAACATCGGACAATAATATTCTCTTTACCGAATGCATGGCTCCATGGAAGGAGAGCAGTAAAGTAATCATAGACATACGTTTCGAGCATTTCAGTTATATTATCAGCAAATTTTTTCTGATAGCGGGTTTTTGGCCCTTTCACGAGCTGGTTATAATCCGATTCCAGTTTGTCATCCTGCCTCCGTACGTAAACAATAATCTTTACTGAATATTCCTCTGGTAAAATTTTCTGGAACGTTACCACATCTTTTTCTGACAGTTTTATAAAACCCTCTGAACTTAACATGACATTATTACATTCCGACTGTTGTATCTCTTTTAAATATTTTTTTACAGGACTATCTGTATCATTAATGATTTCGGAAAAAGTCTTTGTCAATAATTCATTACTCAGATCATAACATGCGGATTTTTGCCCGGGGTAAAGATACCCTTTCTGTCTCAAAACTTCCCTGTTTATCGATAAGAACTCCTGAATTGCGCTGGTCCCTGTCTTGTGCGCACCAATATGGAGATATATGGTTTTTTTCATTATTCCCATCCCTTTCCAGTGAAATATAGCGTGCCGTTTCCTGAAATTCTCAATAAATATTGCTTTGTGCTGGTTTTAATTTTAAGTAGTTATAGGGGTAATATGAGATAATATATTTGATTCCGGTGTTTCCCTATGAAAATCAGCAAGAATGATTCTAATCCAGATATTATGAAAAATATCAATGATTTCTGGCGTCAGCTGACAAAAAAAGAAATTTCAGGAAAGGTACACAGGGAAATGGTTGGAGGGTATTGGGATGAAATCGGGACTCTTCAATGCAATTTTTTGAAAGATCGGGGACTTTTACCAAAACATAAATTTGTTGATGTCGGATGCGGGGCCTTTCGTGGGGGCGTTCATTTTATCGATTACCTTGATACCGGTAATTATTACGGACTGGATATTAACGAGTCTTTAATTGAGGCCGGGCTACTAGAGTTAAAAGAATTAAATCTCCAAACCAAAAACCCGAATGTTTTAATTAACAGCCAGTTTAATCTCTCGTTTTTTAATACAAAATTCGACTATGGCATTGCACAATCACTTTTCACTCATCTGTTAATCAATAATATCCTCAGATGTCTTGTCGAAGTATCGAGGGTTTTAAAACCAGATGGTAAGTTTTATGCAACGTTTTTTGAAGCTCCGTCTTCAGTTTACCTTGACCGGCTGGTTCAGAATCCCGGTAATACCGTGACGAATTATGATTCAGATCCCTTTCATTATTCCTATGAAGAATTTGAGATGTTTGCCCGCCTTTCAGGGTTAAACGTAGAATTAATCGGTGACTGGGATCATCCAAGAAACCAGAAGATGCTGCGTTTTACCTTACCAAAACAGGGACATTAACCCCATCATCTTACCAGTAGATATTATCATATCCTTTCAAAGAAGAATAATTTGTTAGATTTTTCTCAAGAAAAGTGACATATTAAAAACCTAATAAGACAATCTGAGTGATTCCATGAATGCCCTTGACGTCTTGGAAAATGAAAGTATCTATATAATCCGGGAAGCGTACAAAGAATTTAAAAACATAGCATTACTCTGGAGCATCGGGAAAGATTCAACAACTTTGCTCTACCTTATAAGGAAAGCTTTTTACGGGCAGGTTCCATTTCCAGTACTTCATCTGGATACAAGCTATAAATTCAAGGAAATTTATGAATTTCGTGAAAAGTGGGCAAAACAATGGAACCTGAATCTGGTGATTGTGAAAAATAACGAGGCGCTTTCAAGAAAAGTAAACCCTTTTGCCGGGGATAAGTTAACCTGTTGCGGAGAACTTAAAACTGAGGCACTCAAACAGGCTATCAGGGAACACAGGTACCAAGCCATTCTCCTTGGGATTCGAAGGGATGAACACGGTGTCAGGGCAAAAGAGCGCTACTTCTCACCACGAAATAACCAATTCCAGTGGGATTATAAAAACCAACCGGCTGAGCTCTGGGATCTCTACAAGAACAGGGAATCTGCCCATGAACATATTCGCGTGCATCCATTGCTTCACTGGACCGAATTGGATATCTGGAGCTATATTCAGCGAGAGAAGATCCCGATCGTGGATTTGTATCTTGCCAGAAACGGAAAACGGTATCGAAGTATCGGCTGTGAGCCATGTTGCAATCCAATTCCATCAGATGCAGATTCGGTAAATAAAATTGTTGAGGAACTCAAAACAACAACTGTATCAGAACGAAGCGGACGTGCGCAGGATAAAGAGCAGGCATACATGATGCAAAAACTTCGTTCTATGGGTTACATGTAAGGGCACAGTTCAGACTGACGCTCATATGAAAAACGGAATAATTCAGGATTGATCGATCCATGGAAGACATACCCTTGAAACTTGTTATCGTAGGACATGTGGATCATGGTAAAAGTACTTTAATCGGGAGATTGTTGTTCGATACGGGATCACTTTCCAAGGATAAGATCGAAGAAATTCGGCAGATCTGTTCAGCGCTTGGAAAAGAATTTGAGTTCGGTTACATTCTTGATAATCTGGAAGAGGAACGGGACCAGGGTATAACTATTGATACTACACAAATTTTTTTCAACTCAAAAAACCGGCAATACGTGATTATTGATGCACCCGGGCATGTCGAATTCATAAAAAATATGATTACAGGAGCATCCCAGGCAGACGCAGCCGTAATAATAATCGATGCAGAAGAGGGCATCATGGAACAAACCCAACGTCATGCCTTTATTTTAAGCCTGCTGGGAATGCAAAAAGTAATCGTCCTAATCAATAAAATGGATCGGATCGGGTACGACCAGAACCGGTTCACCAGCATTAAAAAGGAATGTCTGAATTTTCTCACCAGGATCAATCTTGATGCGCAATATATTATCCCGATATCGGCGATCAAGGGGGATAATGTTGTAATAAAATCAGTAAATGTCCCGTGGTATGAGGGACCGACATTTTTTGAAGCCATGGATTCCTTTGATATTTGTAGTGTTGTAACAAAGGCACCACTTCGTTTTGCTATACAGGACATCTACAATTTCTCAAAAAGGATTATTGTGGGTCAGGTAGTAAGCGGCACGCTCCGGCAGAATGATGCCATTACGGTACTTCCTTCTGGCGAGAAAACGCAGATTAGGTCACTGGAAGAATACCAGAAAACTCCTGATTATGCTGAAACTGGAAAATGCATTGGGGTTACAACAACTGACAAGATTTTTTGTGATCGGGGGTACATCTTTTCAAATCCGCTGGATACGCCTGCAGTTACATCCCAGTTCCGGGCAAATGTTTTCTGGATGGACAAGGCACCCTGTAAAAAAGATACCCCGATAATTTTCCGATGTTCAACTCAGGAAGTGTATTGTAAAATCATAAAAATCCACTCGTGTATCAATTCCTCCTCGTTAAAACTTATCGGCAATGATGTGAACGAAATTAGTAACCGGGAATTTGCGCAGGTAACCATTCGGACGGATAGTCCGGTAATCATCGAAGAATTTTCCAAAACTCCAAAACTCGGGCGTTTTGTACTCGTGAAAGAAAATGTCAGTGCTGGGGGCATTATTACGGAGGTTATTCGTGACCGTGATTCTTGCAATTGACGCACTTGAATTCAATCTTGTAAAGAAATTCAATTGCCCGCATCTTATGCAGACGTATTTTGGAAAAACGGATATTTCCGAATTTTCCGAACCCAGAACGATGGTGCTCTGGAGTTCATTTATGACCGGCCAGAATCTCGAGGCAGAAGTCATGAAAAACGGAGATGATGATATGTGGAAGACACATATCGATTACAACAGGACTTTTTTTTCCAGATTCACAAATCCGGTGATCATTGATCTTCCTGGGTACAATTATGACATGAAGGAACACGACCGGGAGCGCGACCTTCTCAGGCAGTACTTCAATGCAAATACTCCTAAAAGCAAGGAACAGGTAAAAAAACAATATAATAACACCGCGTTTCAATTTCACCGAAAAATCAAACATGATTTTCTGAATGCTCTCAAGCAAAACCATGATCTGGTTCTTGGATATTTTAGTATTGCAGATGTTATCGGCCATCTGAATTTTGGCAATACTACCCTGATGAGAATGATTTATCTGGATCTCGATGAGATTGCAGGAATAATTACAGACAGGTATATTGTCATATCAGATCATGGAATGGAACCTGTCGGGATATTCGGAGATCATTCACGATATGGATTCTGGAGTTCCTCAGAATGGGACCTTGATAATCCAAAGATATCGGATTTCTTTGAAATTATCATCAGAGAATATGGTAAGTAATTTGCGACTAAAAATGAAGAAGTCTTAAAGCCTTTACAGGGCGATTAAATATAATAAATTACGATGGCAGAGGGGATAGTGGTGAAATCACCTTCCAGTCTAATTACTGATTGTTTCTCATCTGATATGAATAACATCTCAACGAGGAAAAACCAACATGATCTCTGATGGTCTTCTGTCCCCTGAACAAAATGAGAGTCAGGCAAAGGAAACCATTAATCACATTTTACTGCAGGCAAAGAATCCCTGCATCTGCTTTTCCGGTGGGAAAAAATCCCTAGTTCTTCTGCACCTGATTAAATCGGTATCAAAAAAGCCACTGAATGTCATCTTCATTGATACCACCGCTCATTTTGATAACACCCGTAATTATGTTGAAAAAATGCGGAGGTTTTGGGGATTTTACCTTATTAGTGCGACTCCCGCTGTGAAAATTGATAACATTGCCATGGATAAAGACTTCTGCTGCAATTCATTATTTATCTCGCCGCTTTGGCAGATTATCCAGAAAAACGGGTTTGATTATGTTTTTATCGGCTCAATTCGGACAGAAAACCGTATAGAACGATTACTCGATACCACCCTGAAAAAAAAGGATTGTGTTTTTGTTTCTCCAATTGAGAATTTCCTGACAGAGGATATCTGGCACTATATTCATGCATACAATTTGCCGTACTGTTCTCTCTATGACATAGGGTATTCCAGGCTTGACTGCAAACCCTGCAGCGTGATGGATGAATCGCGTCAAAATAATATCCTTAACCCCGATGACGAAGATCTTATAATAGAAAAACTGAAGAAGCTTGGATATCTATGACGCCAAAAAAAATTATTCTGATTTCGCTGGATACACTTCGTGCAGACCACTTGGGGTGTTATGGATATCCACGCAATACCAGTCCTATTCTTGACAGTCTTGCAAGTCAGGCGATACTCTTTAAAAATGCCTGCTCACCATCATCGTTCACCATTCCTGCTCATGCTTCAATTTTTACAGGAAAAAATCCATCACATCATTCAATCGGATTTAAACAGGGCCTTGGAAAATTAGACAAGGATCTTGATATCACTCTGGCTGAGTATTTAAAATACAAATCCTTCAAGACAACAGCATTTGTCAGTTCACTGGTTTTAAGGAGAGAGACAAACCTGGATTCGGGTTTCGATCATTACGATGACACAATGACATCCCAGGAACTGAACCGTCCGGAGGAATTACTCCGGGATGGTTCAGAAACCTGCGATCGCACACTTGAATGGATACGTGAAAATAATGATAAAAATTTCTTTGTTTTTCTTCACCTTTTTGATATCCATGGACCGTATGTTTGTAAAGAACCCTTTCAAAGTATGTTTATCAACGATAAGGACAGCCAACCATCAAAGAATTTAACCTTAATTGTCCCGGATAATAATCCTGTCCGGGGTATTCCTTCCTATCAGGTTCTTAAAAAGACTCTCGATGAAGAGGGTAATATTGTCTCTTTTGAGACGAGCGTCCAGTATTATATATCCCAATATGATGGGAATATCCGGTATTGTGATTCAGTTATCGGAAATTTGATCTCGGTTCTTAAGGATCTTCGGATTTTTGATGATGTAATGCTTATCATTACATCAGACCATGGTGAAGCGTTTGGAGAAAATGATATTTATTTTTATCACGGCCTTACGGTAACCCGTGAACAGATACACGTTCCCCTGATCATAAAACCGCATAAAGAATGGGCTGTTAAAAGCGGAGTTCTCGATGTTCCGGTGAGCACGGTAGATATCCTGCCAACTCTTCTTGATTTGTGTAATCATCCTTTTGATAATTCGGAAATAGAGGGGCAGTCTCTCAGAAAGGTCATAGAAGGTCAAAACGATCCGGTTTTTCACAACCGTGTAATTTTAAGTGAGAACGAACAGCAATACGCCCTGATATATCCCAATCGCGTCATGGAGTTATTTAACAAGGAGCCCCCCTCGGATAGTTTCTACCCCTATCTTCCGGAATTAATTAACTCCCTGAATGGGAAAAAATACTGCTGGAGTTCCGGCACTGATTACCTTTTTGCTTTACCATTCGATCAGTACCAGCGCAATAAAACAATCTCTGACATTATCAATAAATTCCGTAAAAAAGATGAACCGTTTAAAATACTGGTCGCAGACAACGGAGTTGAAGGGAGTCTTGAAAAATTCCTCCAGCACGATATTGTTCATACTCTTAAAACGGACCTTACCGGGAAAAATTCAGAAAAAGGAATCATTGGAGTCGGGGATCTTCTCAAAGAAGAATCCCATGATATATTTGATTTTATTGTCGCTGTTGATGTATTTGAAGGTATTCCCGAAGCAGATCGTAAAAGATTTTTGGATAATCTTATCAGTTCGTCCACAATTGCAACGATAATTGCATCACCATTTGATCAGGAATACATTAAAAACAGTAATTTTTTTACGACGGATGTTTACAAAATACCCCCGGGTTCAGAATACAGCTGGTTAAAAAACCGGGTAGCAAACGGGTTACCGGATCTTTCGTCAACAATCGATCTAGTCAAAGATCATCAGGTAAATCCTGTAATAATACCAAACGGATATCTCCCCCGCTGGACAAGAATGATTTCAACATCCCTGCAGGCCGAAGGAAAACAGGAATTTTCACAACTGAAAATTACGCTCGATGAATTTTACAACATGAATTGTTGTCAATCTGACAACCGGAATCCGGCTTTTCGGCAGGTAATAGTAATTCCCAAAGCCGAACTATCGATAGATTATTCTGATCTCATCTCTAAAACAACGGATCACCAAAATATCAACGATAAGAATCAGTTGCTGGAATCATTTATCGAAAAAATAAACAGATTATATCAGGTTAATGAAAAAATCCAAAAACAGATATCTCGTGAACAGGTCTTCGACCAGCAAATCCGGTCCCTGGAACAAACCCTCCGCACGAAAGACATACAAATCCAGACATTGATAACCAAAGTCAATGTATTGCGAGATGAAAATTCCGGGTTGTACGATAGTATTTCCTATAAATGCACTTCGATGTTCGATCGGGTTTTTATTGAACGGTTGATGCCCCCGGATACACGACGCCGCAGGTATTACCATCTTGGAATAAGGGGCGGGCGGATTCTTGTGAATGAAGGCTGGCGTAGCTTCTGGAGACAATTCCAGGAGAGAAGATCAAACAAGCCGAGCCTCCTTACGAAGGTAACCATACCCCCGTTGAATTTTTCCAGTCTTAAGAAAACAGACATCACAGGGACTATAGACACCCGTGTATCAATATTAATTCCCACAAAGAATGCGGGCCCGGATTTTGAACGAGTGCTGGAAAAGATTGACCGCCAGAAAGGGATAAGGGATATTCAAATACTCGTTGTTGACAGCGGATCCACGGATGATACACTAACAACCGCAAAAAAATTCAAGGCACAAATCCTGTCGGTGCAACCGGAAGATTCTGATTATGGAATCATGCTGGATTTACTCGATCAAAATCCCCGGGGAGAATATGTATGCTTTCTCATTCAGGATGCAATTCCCATCGGGGATTACTGGTTACACACGATGATAACCTCCCAAATAACAGATCCCGGGACAGCAGCTGCAGCATGCCGACGAATACCCAGAAGCGATGCAGATCTGTTTGCATGTTTTCTGGCATATGAGCACCACAAACATTCAATGCAGTTTTATTCTTGCAGTACACCAGCTTGCATGGAGAAAAATGCAGGCCCAATGGATATCGTGAAACGCTGGTTCGCAACACCGGAAGAGGTTACTTGGCTTATACGTACTGATCTCTTTGAAAAAAACCGTATCCAGAAAACACTGTCATCGGAAAAACTCGATCTTATGCCTTGGTTACTACAGGGCAGGCAAAAAGTAATATACGTATCCTCAGCCGGTGTGATTCAATCGGTTAATCGCGATGCCAGCGATCTATTCAGACATACATATACCAATGGAAAAAGGGTTGCCCAGATATCAGGATTTGATCCGGAAAAATCAACCTTCGATTCGGGTTTGCCTGATGTGATAGATTCGATAATCCAGATCAATAATGCTCTGAAAAAGGCTATTCAAAAGATGGATGAACTACCACCAGTTCGTGTACCTCACAGCCAGATCGAAAAAATAAAAACCGACACGCATCATTTCCTTGAATATGATGTGAAGACAGGAAGTAAATGCAGAGAGGGCCCTTTGGATAACATTTTAAGTTCTCTCTTTGCAAAAATTAGCTTCCATTCTTTGGATCAGGGAAAAAATTCCCATGTTCCCATATTGTATAATCAATATATCGCAGGATTAGAGGAATATGATAAATACCTCTCCGTATACGATTCAATTGACGATAAACAGGATCAATTCATTTCTTCGTTATTTATGCTCCTAGCGCATGTAGCTGGGAATAATCTTGCAGGTTATTACGCATTTAAATCAATAAAAAATGAACGGAGTGAAGAGATTAGTTCAATAGATACAATCCTGAGTGAGCGTGTATGATGAAAGTCCTTATCGTTGTCCACCAGTTTTTCCCCGCTCATTTTTATGGGACTGAACGGCTGGTCCTTAATCTGTCCAAACAGATGCAGAGAATGGGTCACAAGGTTAAGGTCCTCACCTATGCTTTCAATGAAAAAGATGGGTTAACAACAAAAAGCGGGGCGCTTTATAGGGAATATACTTATCAGGGAGTGCCGGTTGTTTCAATTTGTCATATAGGCAGACTCCCACCGGAGAATTTTTTTATCTATGACGACCAATTAGGGTGGATCCTGGACGCTATTCTGGCAGAGGAACAACCAGATATCATTCATGTCTGCCATTCGATGTGGATAGGTGAAGTAATACGGTCCGCAAAGAAAAAAGAGATTCCTGTTCTCATGACACTCACTGATTTCTGGATGATGTGCCCCCGGGGAATTGCCAGCACCCCAGAGGGATCCCTGTGTGAGGGAACTGGTGACGGGAAAAAATGCCTGTCTGATTGTTATCCAGGTTATTCTTGGAAAAGCAAAATAGCAGAAAGATTTGAACAGACAAAGGAAATTTTTTCCTACGCCAGCAGAGTTGTTGCGGCTACGTGTTTTTTAAAACTGATGTTTGAGAGCCAGGGGCATGTACAGGATATTACCATTATTCCGTTTGGAAAAGACTATAAGGATATTCACAAAAAGAAGAGAACATACAATCTCGACAGTAACATCATCATCGGTTACCTCAGCTCCCTGACACCACATAAAGGGGCACACATCCTTATCGAAGCATTTATCCGGGTTAACCCAAAAAATATCAGGTTGAAAATTTACGGGGACCCCCGTTCTGCGCCGGCATACTTTGATTTATTGATAAAAGTTTCACAAGGACATGAGGGTATCGAATTCTGCGGGCCCTATGAATATGAAGAAATGCCGAAAATATTTGATATAACAGATATAATTGCAGTTCCTTCAATCTGGTGGGAGAACTCCCCGCTCGTGCTCCTCCGCGCTCAGGCGCATAATGTTCCTGCAATTGTCAGTGAACTTGGTGGCCTGTCAGAAATTATCACTAACGGCAAGGATGGGTTTACCTTTAATGTCGGAGACTCAGATCCAAATTATGATAGTGTAAAAACGCTGTCTATGATAATCAGGAAAATCAGTGATAATCCACGGATTTTGAATGATATTAATGCGGGGATCCGATCACCCCCGAGAATTGAAGAAGAAGCGTTTGAATACGAATGTTTGTATCAGACGATTGTTGCATCCAAACGTTCGAGTTCTCTTCAGGATAATACCTCCTTCCAACGGAATCAGGATGATCCGGTGAGACAAAGTGCCGGGACAGGAATAACAGAAGGACTTGTCCAAAAGAGGGACAATGTTCAACAACATGATCGGATGTGATCAAGGTGAAGAATTGTATTGTTTTTGGAGGAAACGGGTTTATCGGTTCACATATTGCTGAGAGGCTGGTTAAACGGGGATATACAGTGACAATTTTTGACAAGTGCCAGTCCGGAACGGGAAACCTGTCAGGTATTATCGATAAGGTTGAAGTGATTTCCGGGGATTTTTTAAACAAGGATGCTGTATCGGGAGCACTCGAAGGAATGGATCTCCTCTTCCATTACATCTCAACCACGAATCCCGCAACTTCCTTGGAGAATCCGATCTATGATATTGAATCAAATATCACCGGTTCCGTGCAGCTGTTCCGGGCAGCGGTTAAGGCAGGTGTTCAGAAAATTATTTTTCCTTCATCGGGAGGAACCATCTACGGGAAAACGGGAGCTGAACCCATCCGCGAATCCTGTCCCCTGAACCCGGTCAACCCGTATGCCATTTCAAAACTTGCAATTGAACGGTATCTCGACTATTTCCAGCAGTCATTCGGGCTGGAATACCTGATCCTGCGATACTCAAATCCTTATGGTGAACGCCAGAATCCTTATGCAAGACAGGGGGTTATCCCGATCTTTCTGAACAAGCTTAAGAATGACGAGAGTCCGGTAATTTTTGGCGACGGATCAGCGATAAGGGATTACATCTATATCCAGGATGCAATCGATGCAACAATGGCGGTATTAACATCCCGGACACAGGAACGGGTATTCAATATCGGCAGCGGACAGGGAATCTCCCTCAATCACCTGATTGATATGATGTCTGAAGTCACCAAAAAAACGTGTATTCCGGAATATGTCGGTGATGGGGGGGTATACCTCTCAAAGTGCGTGCTTGATATATCAAAGATAAAACAGGAGACCAGCTGGGAGCCGGCGGTTCCATTAAAAGATGGGATCGCAAGGACATGGGAATGGATAATAGCATTATAACGATTAAGGGAGTAAGCATTTTTTTGGTTACTCTGACCAATAATGACAGGATATCGGGAGGTTGATTCACGATGGATGGGGAGGAGAAGAGCATGACTCTGCAGGAGAACTCACCGGGCGATTTATTTAACCGGACGCCAAAGGAGACAATCAGTCTCTATCTCCATATCGGGATGGGAAAAACCGGGACGAGTTCTATCCAGAACTTCATGGCAGGTAATACCAGAATACTCTGGAAATCATGTTCGTGTCTGTACCCCAATATGAACAAAAAATATCTCCTGAGTACAGGTTTTATCAATCATCTCTTTTTGTTCAATAACCCGGATAAAAACCTCAAGGTGGCAGAGGTTAGACGGGCTGTGGAATTCTGTAAAAAAAGTTCCACAAAGAAACTGGTTTTCAGTGCGGAGGCCCTCTTTGAGAGCAGAGACGGCCCTGCTCTTGTAAAAGAACTTTCAGAGATTCCCGGAATCGATCTCAAGGTCATCGTGTACCTGCGCAGGCAGGACTCATGGCTGGAATCCGCGTGGAAACAATGGGGGTATAAAACAAAAGATTTCGTGGATATTTCTGATTATATCCAAAGAAGAGATTGTAACTGGTACAAAAAGATTCAGGTATGGGAACAGGCGATTGGGAAGGAGCGTATCATAGTCCGGTGTTACGAGAAGGAGCAACTGCCGAATGGACTGATTCCCGACTTTTTAAATGTACTCGGAATCGATTATCATTCACAAAATTGGATTGATCGTAAGGACATGTTCATAGGATTCCAGAGGGATGTTATGGAGATCCTTTTCTTAAACAAAGATTTTTGTTTTGGTAATTCAGATAACCGGCTCCAGAATTTTTTTGACCGTAACCTTGATCCGTCTTTCAAGAAAGAATCGTTCAAGTCATATTCGTTCTTATCTCCCGCTGAGCGGATTTTTATCCTGAAAAAATATGAAGCAACCAACAAGTGCATTGCACGCGAATACCTGAACAGGCCGGATGGTGTGCTGTTTTATGAAGCCTGCCCTTCACAGGATGAACAATGGGAACCCTATCAGGGTCTGACCGTGGAAAAAATTGTGCCGATTTTTACCCAGGTCCTATATAATATGGACAGAAAATATAACAAAGCCTCGGGGAATATAAAAGGAAAAAGCGGTGGGAAAGCAGCCGGCCGTCGCCCAACCGGCAGTTCCTTGATACTATCTCATATTCGGGATGTGATTGAGGAAAAATATCATCTTATGAAAATATGGAAACGATAACACTCTGCATTCATATCGGCGCAGGAAAAACCGGCACGTCTGCAATCCAGGCTTTCCTCAACAACAACAGGAAAAACATGTACCAAAACCATTCCTGCCTGTATCCTAACACAACCAGAACCGGAAGGGATTATGATAAAGGCCTCTGCCGGAACCACAGGGAATTTTTCAGGGATAAAAACGAATCGGAGATTATCGGGGAGATCCGTAATATCATCGCCTTTTCGCGTAAGAAAAAGATACAAAAAATTGTTTTCAGCTGGGAAGGATTATTCGACCGGCACCAGTATGCACGGATAATTTACAAGGCAACAGCAGGTTATGAGGATATCGATCCACAAATAATTGTATATCTGCGCCACCAGGATCACTGGCTGGAATCCGCCTGGAAACAGTGGTTTGCGAATAAAAAGAATTTCAGGGACTTTGATCATTTCATTGACACGTATAAGATCAAGTGGGATGAATCCCTTGCCCGCTGGAGTGACGTCTTTGGCAGGGACCGGATATCCGTCCACCCGTATGAACCAGTCCAGCTTGATGACGGATTAATTTCACATTTTTTAAAATTGATGGGAATTAATTACCGGGAAAATTTCTGGAACGAAGTGGAAAACCAGGATTTGAATCCGGGATTTCAGGAAGATGTCATTGAAATACTCCGTTTGAACCGTGATTTTTATCCAGACGGAGATAATTCCCCCTTACAGAATTTTTTATCCAGACACCTTCCTGATGATTATAAGAAAAAGCCTTTTGAAAAATATTCGCTTCTCTCTCCTGAAAAACGAATTGAAATATTAAACCGGTACGAGCCAATGAACAGATCTATCGCGCAAATGTTCCTGAATAGAGCTGATGGCAGGTTATTTTATGAACCCATGCCTTCAGATGACGAACCCTGGGTACATCCTGAAGGTATGACCGTTGAAAAACTGGTCCCGGTTTTTTCCTCTATCTTGTATTCAATGGATACCAAAAAGGAAAAACCGGTTACCGTGCTTATACAAAAAAAAGTCAAAGCCATGGTAGATTACTGGTTTTGGAGATTAACAAAACGCAATATTTTTTGTATATTCAGCAGGAAATAAATTGTAGGAAAAAACCCGGTATTTCGGTATCTGTTTGTAAAAAAGAGTTACTTACACCATGCAACATTTTTCCATTTTGTCCACAGATTGGTTTTATCGAGAGGGCAGCACATGATGATCCTGTCGATCAAATGAAAAAACAGAATTATAGTCAATCTCGAACGTATTACCTCTGTTTACCGTGGAAATATTCCCATTAGGAGCCTTAAAGGTAATTGTATCTTTCGTCACCGTGAGTGGGACACTTACATCACCCCGAGCACCATAGATAACCGTAAAAGTCGTTTTATATTCAGTATGCTTGTTTAACATTGAGTAAAGTGCACCACTAGAAAGGCCCATCGAGTTATAATAAGTAGTATAACCTTGGTCATATTGACTGTTGGTATTTATTTTAGGAGGAGATAACGAAGAAGCGAGCGATTGGGATCCGAACAACTCCTTCTTAAAAAGTTGAAATATTGTATAAACAGAAAGATCAGCCCATTTGATTTGTACGGGGAGGCTGTTCGTAAACGATTTGGTGTTAAAATAAATATAATCGTACTTTACCAATTCCTCTGAATTTCCTTTGATATAATTATCAATTTTTTCCAGATTGTCTCCGCTCACCACCCAGTTATAGAATAAGCCCTGGTTTACGAAGATCCCCAAACCGATGATGAGTATCACGGGTAATATGATATTGATATGTCTCTGAAAAAAGATGAGTACACAGACCAGTAACAGGGCAATGCCGATATCGCAAAGATAAAATGCACGGGTCGGTAGATATTGGTATCCCGCAATGATAAACGGCACCCAAAAAACAAATATAGTTCCTATTGCGACATATATTAGTTTAAAATTCCTGTTGTTACTGATCGACAGCGTGCCCAGATATTTGTAAATTATGACGAGAAGAGCTATATTTATGATACACAGGAGACCGATTAACGTAATTTCCATTTGCGCATAACCAGCCGCTGAGTAGATGAAAGACCTGAAAAATACATCGAATGTGATTATCGGATATTGAAGTGACGTTACGATCGTGTCCAAACCGTACGTGCCAAATCCTCTGTTAACGCCTTCTCCTATACCCCCAACTCCAAACCAGGATGTAACTCTGATCGCAAGATAGAGAAATAAGGGAACGGCAAAGTATAATGATTTTTTCCAGTCTTTTTTAAGTAAATAGTCATACAGGAAAAGGAGGGCCGGAACTGTTATCCCCAATTCATAGGTAAGCAGCGAGAGAAAATAGATAAAATACGATAGTCCGAGATAATACTTTTTTTCGTTGTTCAGGTAGAGGTATATAGTCAAAATAGTTGCAATAAGGCCGAATCCAAGGGACATAATTGGCCATGCATAGATTTGGTCTTTGTTAAAAAGCACGCAAAAAAACATTGCCGCAAGAAACGGGTACAATTCATCTGCATACCCGAAATCCCTGAAGATTCTCCTGAAGATGAAGTAGATGAGGATAAGTGAAATGGTAGTCGTTATGAATGCCAACAGATGAAACACGAGAGGATTGATTGCGATATACTGCTGAAGTACAATATAGGCATAAGAGATCGGTCTTTGGGGATTAAGAAAAGAATCGGAAAAGGTCCGGTAATTGGGGGCCGGATAAACCAGATTTGTCCAGTCATCGGCATAGTATTTCAGTTGAAAGAGAAACAGGTTATTGCAGATGAAATTTGTAATGATCAGGATAATTATTGAAGTCCTGTCCGGAACTGAATTGATTTTATCAAGAAGACAGCGTTTAAAACCACACATTGGTATATTTAAATTACATGTATTATTAGAATAATCTTATCTCGCAGTACCAGCACCTGGCATAGATTCCTATTCATAATCTCCCCGACAGAGGAACTTGTCCGCTGCCCTCCGGTAACCCTGATCTTCGGCATGGTGGACAACCTCAGGAACGCCCGGAATGTCCACCGGAAAGACAATAGTCCGGGAACGCGGGTATTTCTGAAAACGGGAATTGAAGTGAAGCCGGAATAATTCCCCTTTATTAGTCATCCTGTAAGGGAAATTCAGGAAAACCATAGTAGTATCGCTGGTGAATGAGTTTGGGGAGTGCCCGATTTCCCGTTCAATTCGGCCGGACCGGGTCGGTCCTGATACCGTGATGGAGGTACCTTTTGTGTTCCTTCCTGATACGCCAGATTTGCAGCCGGTTTTCCATCAACAGCCACATACGGCCTTTATTTTCATATTTTTTTATTTCATAATAAAAACATTTATCTGCTAAAAGCCTACTGGTATGTGCCATACGGCCCGGCATACGACGGGCGGTACGGGCAAAAACGCTCCTCTGATCGTCTCAGCGGGTAGCATACGCTCTGTACCGTGGCCCTTTCGTACGGCCGGCCGTTGGCAGGAGAAAACGACATGAAAATAAAAGCAACAGAAAAAATCGTCCAAGATGACAATGCAGACACAACCCAGATCTACAGGCTGATCTGCATCCACAATCCTGGCAGGAAGACCGGCCGGCAGACCGGAGGAATGTCTGCAACGGCCGTGGTACCAACAGGAGAACAAAACAGGGGAAGCATCATAACCGGGCCAGAGCCGCCGGTAAGAGCGGGAAATTTGTCACCGGCTGTGCCGGCGGAACTGAATCGCAACACTTCCTGCACACCGGCAGGATCCGGAGATTTCAGGGCGTTCATTTCTGAAAAATCAGAAAACTGCTTGCCGGGGATACCAGCAGGGCATGAAAATCACCAACCGGAAATTCCGGCTGTTGCCGTTACCTTCCGGCCGCAGGAAGCGGCAGGCAACGAAGGCATCCGGTCAGGAAGTCCGGCACCGGAGAACATTGGGGGGTGTTTCCCATGACACGGGGACACCCGCCGGTTGTTGCGATCAGCGAGGCAGAGCGGAAAGCGAAAGCCCGGGGGTTGATGGTATTCGCGCTCGAACCGGTCAAGGACCTCCCGTTTCACTTCGTCATCTGCGACCGGGACTGCATCAGCCTCGTACGCGTACGGAGGCTGAAGTACCCGGGATATGAAATTACCGAAATCGAAAGTTCGTGCAAAAACGACATCGCGGCGCTCCGGGCAATCCCCGTGACGCAGGATATCTTCCGGGAGCTTTGGGTCCGCGGACCGGACCGGCGCTGGTACAGGTATCTCGTATTGCCGGGATCGCTCGAGATCATGGAAGACCATGACGACACCGGCAGCGACAGGAAGGATGGTGGGGCGACACCCCTGCCCGCTCCTCCTTCCGTTTTTGTCCCGGGCCGGACCGATTGCAATAACCTGAAAGGGATATGAATGGAATATACAAAAACGGCATATGGATATTCTTTGAAAACGATTTTAATACAGAAATATGTTATTTTCTGGGATTCACCGGGTTCTATCAAATCCCCTGGCCTATAGCTGCATGAGAGCTGTTATTGGCGGAACAAAATCTTCCCAGATATTTGTGACAACATTTATCAGGCCAAGAACAGGTGACAAAATACTGGATATCGGATGTGGTCCCGGGGATATTCTCGAATTTTTACCATCTGTTGATTATTACGGATTTGACGTGAATGAAGCATATATCAATTCCGCACGCACACGATATCCTGACCGGGGCCAGTTCTTCTGTAAAAAGTTGAGCAGGGATGCAATACCGGGAAATAATATCTTCGATATCGTTTTAGCCTGCGGAGTATTCCACCATCTCACGGATAACGAAGCAGTTGAGATGTTTGAACTGTCGAACACGCTTTTAAAACCGGGCGGGCGATTAATAACACTGGATGGCGTATATATGCAGGGCCAGTCATATCTCGCACACCTGCTTTTATCAATCGATCGTGGGAAATTTGTAAGGTCACAGGAGCAATACCAGACAATTGCCAGGAAATATTTTACAGATATCCGGGTCTCGATCCGTTCTGACCTGATTCGACTTCCGTACACTCATATAATTATAGAATGTAAAAAAAATTCAGGCATTTCCTGAAGGAACGGCCCGATGGAAGATGTTTGACTTTACAAAGGGAACAAAAATATTCCCGCTATGATGATGCAAATCCCCAGAATTTTCCGATTGGTGAGTGATTCATGAAGGACCATCCGGGAAAGAACTGTGATGGTAATTAAATTACCTGAAATAAACAGTGGGAAAAAAAACTTCAGGGGCATGCCTTCAAGGATATATATCGATAAAATTGTCACAATGAACAAAAAGCCATAGCCGGGAATTGTGTAGATATTAAGATATGGTTTGAGTGCCCGATGAACCCACATCGGTACACGCCGTGTATTGGCCCCGACTTTGAGGAACAGCTGCCCAACCGCAGATAAAATAACTGCCAGTATCGCAAGGAGGGCAAAAAAACTGTTCATGGTGATTCCTCATTATTTTGAAAGAGTATGAAAATGCCGGTTGTTACTAAGAAAAGACTGATGATATTTACTACGGTGACTTCTTCGTGAAATAGGGCTGCAGCCGAAAAAAGCACAACGAAGTTTGTGATGCTTATGCAGGGATATGCAACCGACAGGGGAAAATAACGAAGTGCCTGCTGCCACACAATTGCCTGAAAAAAAAGGCAACCAAGACCAAGGATATAAAATTCATTGGTTACTATTCCGATTAATGAGAGGGCAGGCAACGAGAGTGCGACATATTTCCCGAAGATGCCTCCAAGAGACTGAAAGAAAACCGACAGGATGATAAAAATGAAAACATATGGGTGTTTCATTTCACAATTCCATCTCGCCAAGGATATAAGGTTGAGAATACGTGATTTCAACGAGAATCCTGCGGATATATTCACCAATAATAGCAATCGACATGAGGATAAGACCTCCTAACAACGTGATGGCAACCATCATGGAGTACCAACCTTCAAGACCAAAGGAGGGGTTGGTTATCTTTTTGATTATGAGAGAAAGTCCGTACAGGATACTTAAAAAACTGATAATTCCACCGAGAAAACCCATAATCTGGAGCGGTAGTGATGAGTAATGAATGATCAGATTTGAAAAGAGTTTGACATGTTTGAGTATCCCATAGTTTGATTCGCCGGATTTCCTGTCATCATGAAGGACGTCAACATTGGCAGTATTCTCGCGAGGTGTTGTTTTTGAAATTAACGCCGTGAGGAATGAATAAGAACTTTTTATGGACAGTATATGGCCTTTGACATCAGAGGTGATGAGAATGAAATTTGAAAGATAAATATCCTGGGGAATGTCCAATAATCTGTGGAGAAGATAATGGTAAAAAGTTCCCAATGTCTTTTGAATGATACCTTGTCTCTTATCCAAATATTTCCCATATACTACGCTATAACCCTGATTGGATTTATTTATTAATTTGGGGATTTCTTCAGGTGGGTTTTGCAGATCGTCATCCATTATGATTATTTTTTTCCCAACGGCATATCTCAGACCACAGAGTACTGCATTGTGTTGTCCACTGTTTTTTGCCAGATGGAGTAT
>CAYWHL010000004.1:0-31911 GCA_964457995.1 uncultured Methanoregula sp.
AGACGTCGACGGGATCCTATATCGGGGTATTCCCGTATGTGCTCGCGCTTGCAGTAGTCGGTATTATCATTGCGTTCACCCTGATGAAACCACCAAAACCGATAACCTGATTCTGCTTCAGGTTCAGGCTGATTCAGTAGTGGCATATACATGCATATACACCAGCCCCTCCAGCACTGGGTCGCATTCGGCAAAAAGGGGATCGGCCCGGAGACTTTTTTCGCGCCCTATGGTGCAAAAACAACATTTGGAGACTGTTTTAAGGACACATGGTACCGGGAATTTTTTATTGCATTTTATGGTCTCTTTTTTAATTCTGAACAATAATGAACGATTTTTTGGAAATTAAAATTAGTGCGGACAATCCGGTTTTATAGAGACTGTCACCAGCATTAACACAATCCGGGCCTTACAAAAAAACTACCGGAATATACCGGAATGGTGATCTATGACCAGATTCATTCATGCGCTCTCAGGAATAGTGCTGCTTGCACTGCTGTTCAATATTGGAATAGTAAGTGCAGCGGATTTTGAAGAAAAACAGGCAGATCTCAATGTCTCCAAATTAGTGAGCTCAACCGGGCCCTATGAGATTGACGATGAAGTAACATGGGCGATAACGCTCCGGAATAACGGACCGGGTAATGCCACAAATATTACACTACAAGAGGACAATTCGCGCCTCTACGGCCTGAAAAACGTAACTGCAGTGGCAGGCCTTGGTGTATACAATACCACCACACACGTCTGGAGTATCGAAGAACTGTTAAATGGCACGTATGCAACCCTCACACTAAAAACTACATTCAACACATCGGGGAATAAAACAAACAAGGTCAATATCACGGCGTTTGATGGGACTGATCCGGTATTGACCGACAATCATGCAGAAGCAACTGTGGAGATCGATGCATCGGAAATTATCCCGCCCCTGGGATCGCAGGCAGATCTCAATGTCTCCAAAATAGTGAGCTCAACCGGGCCCTATGAGATTGACGATGAAGTAACATGGGCGATAACGCTCCGGAATAACGGACCGGGTAATGCCACAAATATTACACTACAAGAGGACAATTCGCGCCTCTACGGCCTGAAAAACGTAACTGCAGTGGCAGGCCTTGGTGTATACAATACCACCACACACGTCTGGAGTATCGAAGAACTGTTAAATGGCACGTATGCAACCCTCACACTAAAAACTACATTCAACACATCGGGGAATAAAACAAACAAGGTCAATATCACGGCGTTTGATGGGACTGATCCGGTATTGACCGACAATCATGCAGAAGCGATGGTGCAGTACAACACATCGCAGACTATCAAACCGGATACTCCGTTATCTGGAAACCTCGTTATCAGGCCAACAACCCTGAACCTGAAAAGCAAAGGCATATTCACGGTGTACGTTTCTCTGTACGGTTCTTCCGGTAAGCGCCTTACTGATGACAAAAACCAAGCCCCAATCGACTATGCCAACAGCTCCCTGACCTGCAGCGGCGCCGAGATGATCAGAACGTCGGTATCAAACAAAGATGGCGGCACCCTGATAGCAAAATTCCACAGGGATGACCTTGAAAATATTACTTCAGGTGACGGGATCAAAATAAATTGTTCAGGTACTCTTGTAGTGAATAATAACACCATCAATGTTGAAGGCAGCGATACTATCCGGGTGATCGGGGAAAAGAATGATCTGGATAAAATCCTGTCACGGCTATGGAAATTCCTTGGGTTGGCTAAAGAGGACGTGGAAATCACGGAAGATGAGAACGGGAATATCAACCTGACTATCTCATTAAATCCTGAAGATTTTAAAAAATTCAGTCAGGTAAAAAAGTCGCTGAAAACACATGAAAATGCGACAGACCCAGGAGATATAACCGCTTTTAAAAATGAGAACAAAAACGTAAAAGAGCAATCTGAAAAGAATAACGGCTCCAATAAACAAATTAAAAGCCAAAGTAAGGAAAATAATGCCGATGATAACAAGGAAAATGGGAACAACAAAGAAAACAAGGGCAATCATAACACCAATGCCCGTGATGATGAATCATCCGGCAAGTCAAATGGAAAAAAGAATACGTAAACTCGCCCTCTGACCTCTTTTTTCCTCTTTTTAATGTAACGTATTACCTCCCCTGTCCCGTCAGCGCCAACAACTTCACTGCAAGGTGGCATAAAAAAAAGTGCCGCTAAAAGAAAAAGACATTCACACCGGATTATATTACGCGGGCATGACAGTCGGAGTTTTTTCATCAAAAATAAAAACTTCTTCGATATTTACCCCAAAATAGCGTGAAATTTTAAAAGCGAGATCCAGGGAGGGAATGTATTTTTCTTTTTCTATGGCAAGAATGGTCTGCCGGTTGACACCGATAGCTTGGGCAAGGTGTTCCTGGGTCAGATCATGCATAGCCCGGAATATTTTGATTTTATTCTTCATCAGTCTCAAAATCCCCGTATTTTTTCGCATAATAGATCCTGAAACCGACATACAGGAAGATCATCAGGCAGAGGAAGCCCAGCTGGATATATCCCATCATTCGCGGGGGCAGGATATCAGAAGGACGCGTTCCCGAAGCCGGGCGGGGAAATGTCGGGATACGGAGTATTTGCATGACAGCTCCAATAGAAAATGCACAGAATACGACCCAGAAGACCTGCATCGTCCGCATCGTTGCCTGTTCGGTGATTTTTACATCCCGTTCATCATTAATAATATCCGTAACCTTTCTCTTTGCCAGATAAACAAGCGCGATTCCTACGACGAAAGCAATTTCAATAAGGAGTGGCGTGTGAAGTTCCACAGAATACCAGAAAATGGAGAGAAGGGAAAGGGCAATACACCCAATTATGAGATAGAAGGTATTTTTTTTCATACTGTTACTCCGTCATGAGAATTTCATCGGTGTTGATAGAAGCTTGACCATGATATCTGTTATCTAGTGTGTCTCTAAAGTGAGATAACAGGGTCTTTTTGATATCTATAACCTTATATGTTCGTTTCCCCATTTAATTGTTACTTATTCCAGATATTTAGAAACTTTTAAATAACAAAATGTCGTATATAAGTTACATGGTGCGTGCTCAACACCGCACAAGCACCTGTTAAAATGATCAGGAGTACGAAACACTATGAAAACACCAAGAATCTATATCGGGGCTCTTGCAGTCTTCTGTATAATTGCGCTGGTCATTGGAACAACCGGTGCAGCAGCCATGATGCAGAATGGGTCCGGCAAAGGCCCGATGACTGGCGAGGCGAATGGAGACCGGATTGTCCCGGTGCTGGATAAACTCACAGCACAGGGATATGATGTTTCAGCAATCCGTGCAGCAGTAACCAGCGGGGATTACGAGACTGCTCATACCCTGATGCAGGAATTCAGAACGGCAAACCCGGATGCATTCCCTGCACGTGGTGACGGAGCCGGTTGTGGGCACACGGGCCGCCAGAAGAGGGCGTTCGAATAACCAGTAAACAATCTGAACTTCTGATTGTCTCAACTTCTCAATATTTTTCATTCACTATGCGCAGACAAAACGGGGAAAATTCACCGTCTTTCGGAACTTCGGCAGGGGATAATAACCAGGTTCTTAAGAAATATTGATGAGTCCGGGGTTTTATCCACGGCGATAGTGTAACCAAAAGGAAGAATTATGAAGAAAATAACAGGTTTATTCAATATCATATTACTCTTACTGCTTGTTGCCACTGCAAGTGCAGCTACTTCGGCCGCGACATCGGACAGTACTTCGACCACTGCACAGGATGCGGCATCACTTGTGTATGTATCCTCCGTGAAAATTGATCCTGAGGTTTTCTATCCTTATGAACAGGGAACGATCACTGTTACCCTGACGAATTCAGGCACATCATCAGTCGGGCTCTCAAACCCGGATATCCTGAGTGATAAAATCCATATTATGAACAAGGATAGCTGGAGCTCCATGAGCTTTATCGGCCCGGGATCGACAATAACCTACTCGTTTCTCGTAAAGGCAGATCCACCGGACGGGACATATTTCCCGCTGTTTTCTGTGGGAGCACAAAATGCCGGGAGTGTCCATTATCCGCTCATGATCAAAGTGGATTCAGCTGATATCAAAGCAGGCATCTCGCAAAAACCCGATACCTTTTCCTTATCGACAAAAGATACCGTGAACGTGAGTATTATCAATCCCCGTGGAGCGGCGATAAAAAATATTATTATTACCCCCACGGGCCAGGGCATTGATGTAAGTCCGTCACAGAAATATGTCAGCTCATTAAACGGACAAAGTTCTGTTGAGGTCCCGTTTTCTGTTACCCCAAGCCAGGATTCTACCCTGATATTCCATATCAGTTACCAGAACGGGGACAATGATCACTCGACTGAGATAATCCTGCCCATAGTCCTTGGGGAAAATAAAAAAGCGGCCATACCCATCGTCAACAATGTTGAACTCGCATCTTCAGGGGCGTCCTACTCCCTGACCGGGGATATCAATAATGCCGGTCTCACCGATGCGAAATCAATGGTCGTAACTGTCGGATCTCCGGCCAAGGCTGTCGAACCCTACGCTTACTACTCGATCGGTTCGCTTGCATCGGATGACTTTTCGAGTTTCGAAATCACCTTTACCGCAAACGACCTGTCATCGGTGCCCCTGGTCATTACGTGGAAGGATAAAGACGGGAACTCATTCAGCAGTACAAAGAACCTTAATCTCAGGACAAACGCCGGTTCGGGAACTACTGGCACAGTATCAGGCAGTTCCGGAAGTTCATCCGGCAGCGTCGCTCCCGTATCAACAGGAAGTTCCTCAACAAGAACCGGTAGTGGTTTTAGTGGAGGCCCTCAGCGCGGAGGAGGTATTTTTACCTTTGGGGCCGGGGGCGGGGGACTAAGTTCCTTTTATCCTGTCATTGCAGCCGGGATTCTTATCATAGCCGGTATTGTAGTCTGGATAAAGCGGAAATGGATCTCTGCTAAATTAAAGCGGCATTAAGAGGACCGGTTATGAATGGTGCCCCCCTAATCCAGCTTACCGATGTATCGAAGGTGTACCATCTCGAGAGTGGTGACTTTACCGCACTCAACCATATCTCACTTGATATCAGGGAAGGGGAATTTGTCGCGCTCATGGGACCATCAGGTTCCGGTAAATCAACCATGATGAACCAGCTGGGAATCCTTGATGTTCCCTCTACAGGTGAGATCTTTATCGCCGGGAAGAATATTGCCCGTATGACCAACCTTGAACGAACCCATATGCGCAGGGATGTGATCGGGTATATCTTCCAGAATTTTTATTTAATCCCCCTCCTCTCGGCATACGAGAATGTTGAATACCCGCTTATCCTAAAATATAAAAAGCGGGACTCCAGCGGCAGGGCAGCGGCCGTACTCAAATCCGTAGGATTTGACGAGGAGTTGAGCGCGCATCGACCTAACCAGCTTTCCGGTGGACAACAGCAGCGGGTTGCAATTGCCCGGGCGCTGGTGAATGACCCGAAGATCATCCTGTGCGATGAACCCACCGGTAACCTCGACCGGAAGACGGGATTCCAGATTATGGATATTCTCGTCGACCTGAACAAAGAAGGAAAGACGGTTATCTTAGTGACGCATGACCCAAAGATTGCCGAATATGCACACCGGACAATACAGCTTGAGGACGGGAGGGTGGTAGAATCATGAAAGATATCTTCTTTGATCTCTCGGTGCGCAGCGTCAGGCTGAATTTCCTGCGTTCATTGCTGGCATCTATCGGTATCGTAATTGGTGTAGTTGCGATTTCATCGATGGGAATGCTCGGGACCAATATGCAACTGATGGTAAAAGACCAGCTTACGACTGGCATCAACATCATCACGGTTACTCCTGATGTAGTAAGGGCAGAACCAGGGTCATCACTCAGCTCCAATACCGGGATAACCGATATCCAACTCAGAGAGATAAGGGATGCCGCCGGGGTAAATGAAGTTATACCGATCGACAGGACCAGCACCCAGTTCTCGATTGGATCCAACGACGGCAGAGGTTCAATCTACGGCCTTGATCCGGATGATATTAAGACTATCATGAATGTCTCGGAAGGATCAACTCTTCGCGGTGAGAGTGATGCTCTCGTGGGCGCCACTATTGCGAGCAGGTTTGACGTAAAAATCGGGACACGGATCAAGATCGGGGAACCGAATATCAGTGTGACACGGCCGGTCGTCCGGGTAGCTGGTATTCTCCCGGCAGCAGGACTGTCTTCCTCGAATGGTCTTAACACGGATAGTGCCATTATTGTATCCGATACATGGTATACTGCCCAGTTCGGTGGCGGAAATGTGCACGACCAGGTGAATGTGTACTTAAAGGATGTCAGTACATTAACCGCGGTTGAAGATGCTATCGATAAAAAAGTCAACCGGAATAAGGAAGTTGTCCGTATTTCCGATTCCAGTTCCCGGATTACCAGTGTCTCTTCGACGCTAAGCTCCCTCACAACGTTTATCCTTGCAATTGGCAGCATTTCGCTTCTTGTCGCTGCCACAAGTATTTTTAACGTAATGATGATGTCGGTAAGTGAACGGGTCCAGGAGATCGGAATTTTGCTCTCGATCGGCACGGAGACCGGAGAAGTGCGCCGGATGTTCCTCTACGAAGCGTTCATCCTCGGGATAATTGGTGCTGGTATCGGCGGGATCATGAGCGTTATCATCGGGTATTCCGTAGTGAGTGCGATGATTGGGAATACGGCTTATTTCTTCCTGCCCGAAAGCATTGTCTACATCCCCGCCGGGATGGTTATCGGGATGATCGTTTGCATCGTTTCCGGGCTCTATCCGGCCTGGAAGGCATCAAACATGGATCCGATTGACGCATTGAGGGCTGAGTGACCGTAATTGTCAGGCCCTCAAATATTTTACAGATGGTGCCATACCAGAACAAAACGCTCTGCAAACAGTCCCGTAATTGTAAAAAACAGGGAAGGCGGGTGATTCAGCTGCTTCCTGTTTCCTGATTTTTTTTATAAATCGTTATCCCTGATAGTTCATAGGTGATGATTGCAGGTGATGTGGCCGAAGATACCATACCACGGTCAGTTATACCGCTATCAGCTGATCCGGAAACTGAACTGTTTTTTCAACGGATGATACCCTTGTTTGTAATGTCAGGGTCTCCCCGATACATTTTGTCGCAAATACACCACAATCGGCATTTATGGTGATCGACTCGGTTTTTGTCTGTCCCCCTACGATGTCACCGATACATCGGTTAAGGGTGGGGTCCCCGTTCAGGTTGATGATTTCATTTCTGCTATTGTGCATACTGAGATCGATGCATACATCATGAGCTGTCGCATAGCCGGCATTGGTAATCGATGCATCCAGCTGCCGGCAGGTTAACCCACAGCTTGACGGATTTCCTGACTTGAGGATGAAATCGACCGGCACTGCGGGGGTTTTCTGTATTGAGGGGGTTTGCCTGATCATCTGGGTACCTGTCGGAAGGAAGGTTTTTGTGATTTTAGGAGTGATATTCTTTATTGCCGCAGGTTTTGCATATCCCTTGCCCGATGGCAACTGAATAAATACGACTGCAATGACCACGATTATAAGCAACACTACCACCAGCCCGGCTATCATCAGATTCTTTTTTTCCGGCAATCCTGGTCCGGGTTTTTCCTGTCCTTCTGATGCATCCTCAGTCACTCTGCTGTCCTCTTTAGATTATTTCTTACAATTGGTAGTGATAGAATAATAATATGACAGGGGATTACCCGATGCCTTCGTCCACACTTTGGTCTGTCCCTCTTTACCAGATACATCCATTCTTTTACCTCAACGATTCCTCCTTCGATATGTTCATATACCCGAATTACCGATCGGAAAGTATGAATGATATTATTGGCAGCAAGAAAATGGAGAACGGCATTGTCGTCTTCTGGATGGAAAAAGAAGAAAAGAAATATGACTCATTTAATTATTCAGAACTGATCGACATGAAGATCAACGCACTGGATTTACTGGATCATCCAAAATCATACAAAATTGATGTGACCGGCCACAAACTCATTGTTAAAAAATGACCTGCCCGTGGCTGATACAAGGAGGACTCAAAACCATGTCCGGTTCTTTTATTAAAGGGGCTGATGAAGCGGTACATCCCCTTCAGAACCCATATTTAAAAATGTGCGCCAGCGCCACAGGTACCTGTTTCTCTGATAGAAATACCGGTTATGGAGCAAATTTCCTTTGCCGGATACATATCAACCCGGTATTCTGGAAACACAAGCTCATCTTTTAGCTCCAGCCATCATATCCTGTCCTCCCACTCTCGTTTCATACATGCGCCTCAGGATGACTGCGTCTGAAAAATGATACACCCCTGCTCAATGGTGCCCGGGCTGTTAAAAAAATCCTGCGTTATTCCGGCTGATATTTCCCGCGCTTCACGGTAATGCGGACACGCATCAGGACTCCGGATCGCGGCAGTTCTTTAAAAAAACATTCTCTTTTATTTCGCTTTATTTTTAATTCTGTACCAACCTGAACAGTTAATGGGAAATTAAGAAGAGATCAGACGTTCAGTTTTTTTACAGAACCATAGCCACCCTTATTGTCAAAAAAAAGATACATGTATCCAACGGTATATGCCGGTAAAAGAGGATGTATGAAAAACAGGCACATCATTCTTGCGGGAATAATTATTATTGCACTACTGTGTAGTGCCGGAACAGTCGCAGCACTGGAGGATACTACAGCGGATGCACCGTATACTGACGTCGTTTCAGATGATATTGCACCGTATGATGGTCCCATTGGTGCGGATAGTCCCCTGTTCGGGCTGAAGGTTGCCATGGAAGACCTTGATGAGACGTTTACGTTCAATGATACCCAGAGGGTGGAAAAACAGATTGACCATGCGCGACTCCGTATTGCTGAAGTACGTCGCGAACTGGAACTCAACAGGACCAAAAATGCAGAGCGGGCTCTGGAGATGTACTGGCAGAAACTGAACCTGACAGAAGGGACCTTAACACGGTTTGGGCAAAACGAAACCGGGCTCCTGCATGCACAGGAAATGGTTGTCCGGCATCAGACCGTCCTTGCAAATCTATTGTTCCTGTACCCGGACAGCACAAATCTTGCCCATGCTTACAACAACAATCTGGAACTTGAACAGAAATTTGGGGAGAAAACCCAGATGAGGTTCGACCGGTTCGTCGAAAAGAATAATAAGACAATCCTCAAAGCAGTAAAACTGGAAATCAGGAACCAGAACCGTGTTGGTGAGGATACCACCACATCTGTCCAGACAATGGGGCAGGACAGAAATGAGACCCGGGACCGGATAAAAGACAAGAAGGGGGATATCATGGTGAATGCAACTATCGCCACCCAGAACCAAGACAGGAACGATTCACCGTCAATAACGAAAAAACAACAGGAAGACCGGGGCTCCTCACAGGGTCAGGGAAAAAGCGGGCATGACTAAGAAATCATGCGATCAGGGGGGAGATCCCGTATCCTGATTATTACCACCCACAATCCCTGTTATAGCACCCATGGGAAATGAATAAAAAAGTTCTCAATAATTTTTATACATCCGAGTAATAATAATTAAAAGGTTGTCAGCTCATGGATTATGTGACCCGGTCAGGCAGTATTATTGTTCTCACCATGCTGCTCCTGATCTGTATTCCGGTCGTTGATGCCCAGTCACCTGTTCCTCCGGATTCATCAATCACCTATACAATCATGATCCATGAAGATGGCACGGCTCTCTGGCATGTAGAGTACCGCACGCTCCTTGCATCCGATGAGGACCGGGTAATGTTTGATGCCTATGCCGGCAATGTATCATCCATTTATCTTCCCCAGTTTGAGGACCTGATGCAGCGTTCTTCAGCTCAGGCGGCGGGGGCCACATCACGGCCCATGGAAGTAACTGATTTTGCCGGTAATGGAGTGATCCAGACGTCCCCTACCGGCAGGTACGGGGTTGTCTTTTATTCATTCAGCTGGAAAGGATTTGCAAAAACAGGAAACGCTCTCACCATTGGTGATGCACTGGCCGGCGGGCTGTACCTGGCAAAAGACAATACGCTCATCGTCAGGTATCCTGCCGGATATGCGGTCAGCAGCGCCGAGCCTGCACCAGACGAGATGAGAGATGGACTTATCTGGTATGGCCAGCGTTCATTCGGGCCTGGTGAGCCGAGGCTGATCTTTGAAAAATCTGAATTTCCCTGGCTGCCGGTAATACTGGGATGTATTCTTATCCTTGTCATTATCACGGGACTGTATGTGATGAATGCAAAAAGACACCGCGCAAAACAGGAGGACCCGGACTTACCGGCGGACTCAATATCCGAGGCGGACCTTATCACCCTTGAAGAAAAGGTTATCCAGCTCCTGAAAGCAAGCGGCGGGGAACAGTACCAGTCGGAGATCGTTAAAAAGCTGGGACTGCCCAAATCAACGGTAAGCGCCACCCTCAACGACCTTCACAAGCGGGGTATTATCCAGAAGATTAAAAAAGGGCGGGAAAATCTCATACGACTGATATGATTGACTGTTATCCGGCCGCGAATGACACCTTCCCTGTACCTTTTCTTATTGTTTCTTGTGAATTTTTATGAACAAGTGCGATTTTCCCCCTTCAGCATCATGAACATTTTTTACCATCGGTAACCTTGGTAGTACACGAATACCTATGACAATTGACTGGTACAAAGAATTTGTCGACCTGACCTATGAACCAGCACCTGATGATCTCATCTGCCTGTTTTATTTTGAACCTGCTGCCGGAATCCGGAGTAAGGAAGCCGTGGGAAGGATTGCATCTGAGAGCTCGACAGGCACATGGACAACGCTCCATACCCTGCCACCCCGTATGAAGAGTCTTGAGGCAACCGCATTTGATATTGAGGGAAATGTGGTAAAAATAGCCTATCCGCTCGCACTTTGGGAGGAGGGCAATGCGGTCCAGCTCCTGAGCGGGATTGCAGGGAACATTTTTGGCATGAAAGCCATAAGAAACCTGCGGCTGATCGATGCCGCTTTACCTCAGGCATATCTCAAACATTTCAAAGGCCCGCATTTTGGAAATAACGGTATCCGGAAGATGATGAATGTCAGCAAACGACCGCTGACCGGCGCAGTTCCCAAACCAAAGATTGGATTTTCCGCACTGGAGCACGCAGAGGTCGGTTACGAAACCTGGATGGGCGGATTTGATTTTGTCAAGGATGACGAGAACCTTACATCAACCTCGTTCAACCGGTTTGAGGACCGGGTAAAAAAGCTTTCAGCATTGCGCGATAAGGCCGAACAGGAGACCGGTGAGAGAAAATCAGCGTTCCTCAACATATCCGCTGATACAGAAACCATGAAAAAAAGGGCAGACCTGCTGGCTGAATATGGCTGGAACTATGCGATGATTGATGTGGTCGTGACCGGGACTGCAAGTGTCATGACGATGCGGGACTACTGCTCCGATCTCGGTCTTGCGATCCATGCACACCGGGCAATGCATGCAGCCTTCGACCGGAACAAAAAGCACGGCGTCACCATGCAGTTCCTCGCAAAGCTCATGAGACTTATTGGCGTCTCCCAGATCCACACGGGAACTGCGGTTGGCAAGCTGACCGGATCAAAAAAGGAAGCAATTGCCCTTGCCGATGTGTTACGTGAAAAAAAGACCCATGCAGTCGAAGGAATGCTCCTGGAGCAGGACTGGGGCACCATCAAATCAGCATTCCCGGTCTCATCAGGCGGGCTTCATCCCGGACTTGTTCCCGATGTACTGGATATTTATGGCAACGAGATGGTGCTGCTCGTGAGCGGAGGTATCCACGGTCACCCGAAAGGAACCCGTGCCGGCGCACGGGCGACTATGCAGGCAATTGAGGCATGGCAGGAAGGCGTCACGCTCGAAGAAAAAGCAAAGCATGCAAAGGACCTTAAGGAAGCGCTGGAAAAATGGGGACATTATAAACCCAGGTAGGCGGGATTTTTTCCTGAAATCTCCTTTTTAATATCGGTAATCTGCCCTTTAACACACACGGGTTATGACCGTTCGCCAACACTTATCTCTTTATGATGGGAAAACATGGTGAAGACACATGATCCGGGATCGTGTCCGTGTCCAGGCATACCGGGAAAATTCCCTCACGGACAGTTCGATACTCCCACTACCAGCTTCAGGCGACCACATGCCATCAGAATCATGTCTGGTAAAAGAACTATGCATAAGATAGTGTCCGGATGCAAGCAGTAATAGTCGATAAGGGGTCCTATGGCAACACCAACCCAAATGAGCAACAAGCAGATCGCAGCCATATTCTATGAAGTTGCTGACCTGCTTGAAATCAAAAACGTAACGTTTAAGCCGGTTGCCTACCGAAGGGCCGCTCATGTGATAGAGACACTAAAAGAGGATATTGCCAGTATCAATGAACGCGGGAAACTCGAGGAGATCCCAGGTGTTGGCATTCACATAGCTGCCAAAATCCGGGAGATAATCGGGACCGGTAATCTGGCATATCTTGAGAAGCTGAAGCAGGAAATGCCGCAAGGGGTTTTGGAACTGGCAGAACTCGAAGGGATCGGACCAAAAAAAGCCCTGATCCTGAGCAGGCAGCTCGGCATCACGAACAGGGAAGGACTAAAAGAAGCAGCAAAAGCCCACAAAATCCGTGACCTGCCGGGATTTGGTGAGAAAAGCGAGAAGAATATCCTGCAGAGTATCGAGTCAATGAAGAGTACCGGCAGGCGTTTTCTTCTCGGAGATATCCTTCAGGTTGCCGAAACAATAAAGAAACGGCTTGCAGATCTTCCCGGGACACAGCAAATCAGCCTGGCAGGATCCATCCGGCGAAGAAAAGAGATCATCGGGGATATAGATATTGTCGCCTCATCAGCCGAACCCAAAAAAATTATGACGGAGTTCTGCTCACTGCCCGAAATTAATCGGATACTTGGAAAA
The DNA here is from genome assembly GCA_964457995.1 of uncultured Methanoregula sp. Classification (GTDB taxonomy): domain Archaea; phylum Halobacteriota; class Methanomicrobia; order Methanomicrobiales; family Methanospirillaceae; genus Methanoregula. The sequence goes on from CAYWHL010000004.1 coordinate 12,975, forward strand.
GGACCAACCAAAAGCAGCATCGTCCTCACTTCCGGTGTGCAGGTTGACCTGCGGGTGGTGGATAAAGACCAGTACTGGACTGCTCTCCAGTATTTTACGGGATCCAAGGCCCACAACATCGCAATGCGGCGTCGGGCACTCGACCGGAACTGGCGGCTGAACGAGTACGGAGTCACCGACTTGTCTACCGGTGAGAAACTGCCGGGGCAGACTGAACAGGACCTGTACAGGATGCTCGATCTTCAGTATATCGAGCCTGAGTTGCGGGAAGACCGGGGCGAGATTGAAGCCGCGATAAACGGTACCCTTCCGGAGATTGTTCCTTATGATGCGGTGAAGGGAGATCTTCATGTTCACTCGTCATGGAGCGACGGAAAACATACAATTAAGGAATTAGCAGAGGCCGCAAAGGCATACGGCTATGAATATATCGCCATCTGTGATCATGCCCGGAATCCGCAGATCCCCCGCGGACTTGATGAGGCCGCGGTAGTAAAACAACAAAAGGCGATTGAGCAGGCAAACCGTGACCTCGAAGGGCTCGTAGTCCTGGCCGGAATCGAATGCAATATTGACACTGACGGGAATCTGGATATCGGGAACAAGATCCTCGGGGATCTTGATGTGGTTGTGGCAAGCGTCCATTCAGATCTGAACATGCCAAAGAGCGGGATGACGAATCGTGTACTTGCTGCTCTCCATAATGACCGGGTTGATATTCTCGGGCATCCTACCGGGCGCATCATCCAGCAAAGGGACCCGGTTCAGTTGGATCTCCCCGTAGTTTTTGATGCTGCAGTGGAACTTGGCGTTTCTCTCAAGATCAATGCATTTCCTGCACGACTTGACCTGTCCGACACCAACTGCATGATGGCACGCGAACACGGTGCCCGGTTTTCGATTGGCTCTGACGCCCACTCCCGGGATAACCTGGGTTTCATGGAACTGGGGATTGCGACAGCCCGGCGTGGCTGGCTCGAAGATAAGGATATCATCAACACCCTCCACCTCCGTGATCTGCTCATGGTGCTGGAATCCTGACGGCCAGCTTCATGCCGCATCCCTATCCCTTAATATATAGCACTCTGAATTCCTAATCACCATGACAGAATTCCAGCTCGTCTCAACCTTTGCTCCCGCTGGTTCACAACCGGAGGCAATCAGAGAACTCATTGGCGGGCTTGAAAACAACGACCATTACCAGACACTGCTGGGCGTTACCGGCTCGGGTAAGACGTTTACGATGGCAAATGCGATTGCTGCTGTGAACAGGCCTACGCTCGTGCTTGCCCATAACAAGACACTTGCTGCCCAGCTCTACCAGGAATTCTGCGATTTCTTCCCTCACAACAGGGTCGAATACTTTGTATCCTATTACGATTACTACCAGCCCGAATCCTACATTCCTGCAAAAGACCAGTATATTGAGAAAGACTCTGCAATTAACCCCAAGATTGAGATGTTGCGGCTCTCGGCTACCGCTTCGCTCTCGTTCAGGCGTGATGTGATTATTGTCGCTTCTGTCTCCTGTATCTTTGGCCTTGGGAATCCGGAGAACTTCCGTAATATGGGGTTTGAGCTCTCTGTCGGCCAGAAGATTACAAGAAACGAGATCATGAGCCGGCTGCTCGATATCCTGTTTGAGAGAAACGACCTTGAACTGATGCCTGGCAGGTTCCGGGTTAAAGGAGATATCATCGATATTGTACCCGGGTACTTCAACAATATTATCCGGATAGAGATGTTTGGTGACGAAGTCGAACGTATCCGCGAGGTGGATAAAAATACCGGTGAGAAAAAAGAGGAGATGAAATATTTCTATGTCTATCCTGCCCGGCACTTCGTCACACCGGAGGGAGCACGGAAGACGGCGATTGCATCGATTCGCAGGGAACTTGATGAGGTACTGCCAACACTCGGGATGATCGAGGCGCACCGGCTCGAACAACGGACCAGGTTCGATCTCGAGATGATCGAGGAAACTGGTTCATGCAAAGGGATCGAGAATTACTCACGGCATTTCGACGGCAGGAAAGCCGGCGAGAAACCCTACTGTCTTCTCGACTACTTCCCCGATGATTTCTTAATGTTTATCGATGAGAGCCACCAGACAATCCCCCAGCTGCACGGCATGTACAACGGCGACCGTTCACGGAAAAAAGCACTGATTGATTACGGTTTCCGCCTCCCGAGCGCCTATGACAACCGCCCGCTGAAATTCCATGAGTTCGAGGAGTATATGGGTAATGTTGTCTTTGTGTCTGCAACACCCGGGGATTACGAGCTCAAAAAATCCACCCGACTGATCGAACAGATCATCCGCCCGACCGGGCTTGTGGATCCCAGCGTGGAGGTGCGACCGATCGAGGGTCAGACCGATGATGTGATCCGTGAAGTGAAGGCAACGATCAAACGCGGTGACAGGGTGCTCGTTACCACGCTTACCAAAAAACTTGCAGAAGAGCTTTCCGAGTATCTCGCCGACAAGGGTATCAGAACGCGCTACCTTCATTCAGAGATACAGACGCTCGAACGCAGCGAGATTATCCGCGAGCTCCGGCTGGGGAAGTTTGACGTGCTTGTCGGGATCAATCTCTTAAGAGAAGGACTCGATATTCCTGAGGTCGGGTTCATCGGTATCCTTGATGCGGACAAGGAGGGGTTCCTCCGGGATGCACGGAGCCTGATCCAGATCATCGGGCGTGCGGCACGCAATATCAATGCAACTGTCGTACTATATGCCGATGTCATGACCGATTCGATGAAGCGGGCGATTGCCGAGACAAAACGGCGGCGGGACCTGCAGGTGGCTTTCAACACGGAACATCATATCACCCCGCAGACCATCAGAAAACCGGTCAAGGAAAAAGAAGTTGAGATCAAGGATACCAGGCATGTGCCCAGGACCGAGATTCCCAATGTTGTTATCGAGCTCGAAAAGCAGATGCGGGACGCAGCTGAAAGCCTCGATTTCGAACGGGCGATAGCCCTGCGTGAACAAATAAAGAAACTGCACGAGCGGTTGCGCGGAGGGGGAAAAACAAGATTGTAATTCTATTCTATTCAATTATCCTTTCTATAATGACGAACAAACAAATTTTCAAATCTGTTTTTATGTATTTCCGTCACGGACAATCTTCCTGCTCCAGATGGTTACAGGAATGATTTGTCATTGTTAGTTTTGGGACATCTTTGTCATTTGAATTGATCTCTTACTCATTACCCCCAATGAGCGAATGTTGTTGCCGTCGTAATTTTTTTATTTGGATCTAAAAGTTCATTCCACTCCCATCCGAGAGCTTCGATTATACGGGAAATTGGTTGTTTTAAGGTTTTTTCTAACATCAGATCTAAATCAACGTGAAATTCTTTTGGAACCTGATCGCCATATTCAAAGCAGATCACATTGGTCGGGGGATATTTAGATCCCGAGATGCCTGAGGGGTCAATACTTTTGATGTATACACGCTTCGGCTTGCTACCTTTTCCAAATTCGGTTCGGAGGTAGTCATTCGAATATTTCGCACCACGAATATGTGCATCATCTATGTTATAATCATTGAGATCCTTCCCAATTCCACCAGGGATACCAATCATATCCAGGGGATACTCTCCCATCCGGTATTTTTTTACAATCTCTATCAGATATTTTCGAATCTCTTCTTTCCCTTCTCCTTTTAGGATCATCTCCATTACGCGCTGCTGTACATCCTTCGTGATCTGAGGAGTGTCGCTACGCCGGATCTCAAAGCCCACGATATCGACTTCTTCGACATCCTTCCCCTCTTTCCAGACAAGGGACCCCGCGTACCGTTTCTTCTTGCCTGCCTGGAAGAACCGGGCATAAATCTTCTCGAACTTGATGGAGAAGAAATGCACATCTGCATTGAGCTCGTTTTTGGCAAAATCCTTATAACTTTCGTTGAGACGCTTCTCTATCGTTTTGGCAGTCGCAATGGTCTGCTCCTTGCCGAGATCTTTTGAGAGCTGGACCATGCAGGAATCTGTATCCCCGTAGATCACTTTAAAGTCCATTTGCTCGATCACGGTTCGGGTGTGTTCGAGGATCGCACGTCCGACCGAAGTTGCCGCAGAACCTATCTCCCGGTCGAAGAGCCGGAACCGCGGGTACCCGCTCACGCCGTAGTAGGTATTCATGATTACTTTCAGTACGTTCTGCTGCATATCGTAAAGGATGTACTGCGGTGAGCCGAATTCAAAAGTGTTCCGGAGTGCCTTCTTCTCATCCCGCTCCTTGAGCAGCTCTGATATGATAGTCCGCGTCAGCCCGTCCGGCTTCTTCCGGAACCGGATCCCATTTGGCGCCCGGAGCTCGCCGTTAGGGTCTTTGGTTTCCATTGACGCGTTGATGGTCATCATCGCCATCGGGTAGAGGGATTTTAAGTCCAGCACCACCACGTTCTCCCTCACGCCCCTGCTCGGTTCGAAGACCGTCGCCCCTTCGAACTCTTCGGCATTCACAAACCCTTTCGAAGGCAGGACGTATCTCCCGAATGCCTTCCTCAAAACAAAGATATCAACAACACTCGATGAGTTGAGGGTTTTGTCCAACGGGCAGCCTACGTAACGGGCAATCTCCCGGTAGAACTCGATGATGTTGTCTTTTTTATTGATCTTGACGCAGAGTTCCACATCCTTGAAGTTGTACTCGACGAGAAGAGCCGGCTGTTTTTTCCAGAGATCAGAGATCGTCCCTGTGTAACGGACTTTCTGTTCCCCTACCTCTTCCAATGCGACCGCGTCAAGCCGGTACGACTCTTTCTGGCTTAAGTGCATCTTCTTGTATGCTGTGAGGAGATCGAAGAGCGCCCGTCCCCGTAAGGCATTGCGTTCGGTCATACCAGAGAGTCGGGCGAGCTGAGATGACTGAAGGCCAAGCCGTTCCATCCTTTTATTGATGTAGGGCATGTCGAATTCAGTGAAGTTCCAGCCGGAAAGGACGTCCGGGTCACGTTCAGCGATGTATCTGGCAAAAGCCTTTAGCATCTCTGCCTCGTCCCCGTAGGTACAGATCGTATGTTTCTCTTTTCGGAAACAGCCGTTTACAAGACCACCAGCATCCTGCTGTTCCGCAATTGTCGCCGGTATGCCTCCCCCGACAAGGAGGAATGTCACGTAATCGCCCGGAAACGAGTCAAACGCGGTGATAGATATAATTGCGTCGCGCTGGGGATCCGGGAACCCCCGCTCGTCCTCGCATTCGATATCGATGATGCAGGATCGGGCAGGGGCGTCTACTTCGGTTGGTTCGAGTTCTTTATAGTCTACATTTGTCGAGGGTGCAGAAACACCTCCTGTGAGACCGGTATCGATCATGAACCTGGTGGCAAACGGTATGTCGGCCTCGTAATGCTTAAACAGTTCACGTTCCTTACGCACATCACCCGGGTTCAGCGTAAACAACCTGCGGAGGGGCTCGTCACGGATCGATCGGTAGCTTGTCCCGGCCTCAAGGGATGCATGCGATGATGCAGGAAGTGCCTCGGCTTGCTCAGCCGGTGCGTAAAAATAAGGCCGGAATCCAGTCACATCAATCTTAATCGATTTTCCCTGCACATTCCTCCCGAAGATGTGAATAACCGGACCATCAGAAGTCCTGGTGTACTCAACCTGGTTAATGGCAATTTTTACGCCGGAGATCTGGTCCAGTGTGTAGGACACCGTCGCACTGCTTTCAGGCCGGATCGACTGCGATGCCATATCAGGAAACCGCCCGTGTGCAGAGATCTTTAACAAATCGTCCTGCCTCGTTCATCTTGGCCCACTCCCAGTCATCAAGGTCCCATTCCTCGATCTTCTGGATACCGTCGGAGCCGACACGGGCAGGCACCCCAAGCGAACAGCCGGACAAGCCATATTCTCCTTCCAGTATCGCGGAACACGCGATCAGTTCCCGGGCATCTTTAAGGATGATGCGGACAAGGTGCGCGAGGTGAAGTGCCGGGCCAAAGACCGTCCCCCCCTTTCCCTTAATCACTTCCATACTTGCGCCCCGCAGTTCAGCCAGGATCACTTCCCGCTGGTCGTTGTTTACCGGAGAAGAGAGGCTGGAAAAGATCGGCACCTGATGCTCACCATGTTCTCCCAGAACGAAAGGAAATCCTGTAATTCTGCGGCTCCTGAGCGCGAGGCCGAACCGGGCGCTGTCAAGCTGCCCTCCAAAGCCGATACACCGCTCCCGCATAATTCCGGTCTTTGTGCACAGTACGAAGTTATTTGCATCCATAGGATTTGTTACCGTAACAAGAATGCCGGAAAATCCTTTAAGCAGCGAGATTCCGTCTTTGGTTGCAGACAAATTGGCTTCAAGCAGGTCGGCACGCGTTCTTACGGATGGGTTCCGGGCAAGACCAGCAGAGAAAATGCAGATATCTGCATCCCTGATTTCAGAGGCATCAGTACTAATAGGTATCTGGAGCCCGGTGTGCTCAAGATCCAGTACCTGCGCCCGGAGCAGGTCGGGAGCGCTGTCGTACAGGACCAGTTCATCCACAATTCCAAGCGATGTCGTGAGGTAGGCAACCTGCCCGCCTATCCTGCCGACTCCCACTACCGCGAGGCGTGCCATCAGGGTATACTATGGGTATTCTGATACTAATTAAGTGACGCTAAAATGGGGGAGATTTCAATGATACCAGAAAATAAGTTTTGATGCAGGTCTGCTTTTAAAAATTCAGACAGATTTTAACCGTGTCAGCATCAGATGAATGTGAGATTTTTTGGACTTCGATGGGCAGATGGACGATGGTGCCGGCAAGTGAATCAGACTTTTTTTCGCATAACCGGGGTAATATGAGCGATTCATTCATGTAGTGCCGGAACAATCCGGTATGGAATAATCATGGGTGATCAGCAAAACAAGAGGGACTCAATAACCAGTCAGCGACCCCTTCTGACTGATCCCCCGTTTTATCTTGCAGAGTTTGAAGCATCGTACCGGTATATTATCGACGAATACGAGATTGCGCCAAGAGAAATTGCAATTTTCATGCCCTGTGCAATCCGGAAACCCTATAGTAAAAGCCCCAGTCACCAGCTCATCAGGACGATAATTTCACAGGTACTGGACCCGTCCCGGTATCATATTGTAATTTTCGGGACCTGTGGTATTGTCCCCGCCGAACTTGAAGAAATGTACCCTTATGCTCACTATCATTACATGCTTGGTAAATGCAGGGATCCCCAGGTTCTGGAAGATTTTCTCCGTATAGAAACGGAACGCATTGCAGGCTACCTGGACAAGACCCGACATGTTTACCACTATCGTATCGGGTATTGTATCGGCCTTTTCCGTGAAGCTCTTATCAGGGGATCAACGCAGGCAGGTGTTCCGATTGACATCATTCTTCCTACGCGCGACCAGATCAATAAAGTTATCGAAGAAGGAGACTGCATCTTCGAGGAAGGCAGCCTCTCCATGGAGGAATATCTGGGAGAATTCTGTGATGAGCTTATCAGATTCAGGAATTCCCTTCCAAAGGGGGAGTGAGAAATTTACTGCATTTAATTTCCAATTCCTGAAGGTATGGATCGGGTTCTTTCCAGCTGACCGATACACTCATATCTGGTGATGTAAAAGTCCGGTATACGTATATGAGTGATGAGGTTCCCCCAATCCAGGAGTTCATGCAGCAGATGGCCGCGACAATAACCAGAACGGCCGGTATGCTTGACCAGAATCAGATAGCAGCATTTTTCCAGAATATGCTTGCTGCACAGACAGTGTATGTAGCTGGTGCCGGGCGATCAGGATTGATCGCCAAGGCGTTTGGGTTGCGCCTGATACATCTCGGGTATGATGCATATGTGGTCGGTGAGACGATAACTCCGGCATTTCATGCGGGCGATACGCTTGTGGTGTTCTCGGGTTCTGGTGAGACACACTCGATATCCTCTATCTGTGGGACTGCAAAGGAACTCGGGGGAACGGTCTGTCTTATCACGTCATCCCCGGACTCAAAAATGAGCAGGGTTGCAGATTGCGTAGTCAACCTAGGCGATTTTACCGGATATTACCGAAAGGATACGAATTCGTTTGAAATCCGGCAGCTGAAGGGGGATTACCGGTCAGCCAGCTTCGCATTTGCACCGCTGGGTACCTTTTTTGAAACCATGGCTCTGGTCTTTTCTGATGCCGTAATTTCATCTCTTATGGAGGCAAGGAAAGCAGAAATCCCCGATATGAAGAGCAGGCTGACCAACGTAGAGTAACGGGGAGTCTGCCCGGGACAGTTTTTTTGGGCTGAACGGGTATTTGCTGAAATATCCTTATGATAGTCCGAAATCGGTATGACTGTACGAAAAAAAAATCTGCATGACACCCGAAAAATCCAAAATAGGAAACTCTCCCCAAGTGCCGCATGAAAAATAGTATCAAAACCGTTTTGGATCCGTTTCCACATCGACAATGACTGGCAGGCGATGCGACATCGCAGTGAGGAGCGCTGGTTTCAGTTCTTCAGGATGACTGACACGGATACCAATGCCTCCGCATACCTCTGCGTACCGTGCAAAGTCCGGGTTGAGAAGGTCTGTTGCATAGTTCGGGTAATGTTCCATCATCTGCTCGACCTGGATCATGCCGAGCTGGTGGTTGTTCAGTACAACTACCACGATCGGCAGATCGTATTTCACAGCCGTTACGAAATCTGCCATTGCCATGGAAAATCCGCCGTCACCGGTAATGCAGAACACGGTGCGGCCGGGATACGCAATTTTGGCAGCGATTGCCCCGGGCAAGCCAAATCCCATGGATGCAAGGTAGCCTGACATCGCAAACCGCTGCTGTTTCATGCGGAAATTCCTGCCAAACCACCACTGATTTTCGCCGACATCCAGCGAGATTACTGCATCAGGCGGGATCACATCTGTAAGCACCTTCATGATGAAAGGTGGTCGGAGCGGCACTTCACTGCTGTCCGCTTCTTTATCGCGTTGCAGATCCCATTCTTTTTTTATGACGGCAAGCCGTTTTTGAATACCTCTTTCTTCATGTTCGTGGAGCAGGGGAGTGAGTTTTTGGAGCACAAGACTACAGTTTCCCCAGAGGGGAATGGACTGCCGGTTTTTCCCGAGTTTCAGCGGATCGATATCAACCTGTACGAAGGATTTTTCCATCGGGACATTGGTAAATTTTGAGAATCCTACCCCGAGGGTGATAATAAGGTCCGCCTCGTTTACCAGGTTCCGTGCGTGGGGGGATCCGACGTTTCCGAGGATTCCCACCACCCACGGATTATCTTCCGGAAGGATCCCTTTTGCACGGAACGTGGAAAGGATGGGGGCCTTGATCTTCTCTGCGAGAGCAAGCACCCTCTGCCCGTCCGGGTAAGAGCCCCAGCCGGCAAGAATAACCGGCTCTTTCGCGTTGTTTATCGCCACAGCAGCGGTTTTTATCATCTCATCAGAGGGCAGGATATCGGGACCGCAGAGACAGGACTCACGGGTGCAGAACCGTGAATCCAGCGGTTGTTTCTGGATATCATTGGGGACCGAGATCTGTGCAACGCCCCGCTCAATTTTCGCGTACCTGAGAGCCCGGGTCAGTAGCAGGACAGCAAGGTTTTTTTCATAAATGGTATTGTTATAGACCGTTACCGGGCGGAAGAATGCATCCTGGTCGATTTCCTGCACGCCGCCAGGGCCGGTATATTGTGCTTCTACCTGCCCGTTCAATGACAGGACAGATGCATGATCTTCCTTTGCATCGTAAAGACCGGTGGCAAGGTTGGTTGCGCCCGGGCCGGCAATTGTTAAGCAGGCGGCAATGTTGCCGGTCAGTTTGTTGTAAGCGGATGCTGCAAAAGCCGCATTCTCCTCGTGCCGAACGACAATATACCTGATAGCAGGATTTTTCCGTACTGCCTCAACAAGACCCAGTGATGATGTACCGGGAAGACCGAATACGAGGTTTACCCCCCATGCAACCAGTTCTGCGACCATCACATCGGATACGGTCGTCACCGAACCTGCATGGATATCTTCTGTGGGCACTTTCCTGAAAGCCTCTTTTCCTGCCCCGCAGACCGGGCATGTCCACGTTTCAGGGAGAGTTTCAAAAGGAGTTCCCCCTGGTATTCCAGCTTTGGGATCCCCGATTGTTTCATCAAAGATATACCCGCATACGCTGCATTTCCATTGCACCATCCATCCCCTCCCGCTATCGATCAATAGTAACTACCCTCTCCTACATGAATCTCATCCTTGACAGAGACATCGTGGGTTATTTCAATGACCCGTCCCAATCGGGCAGGGCTCGTAAGGAGATGAGGCAGAGAGGGCAAAGGTTCAAGCTTTCTGGTACGTATCTTAGTTTCATGGTCTTTATTTACAATACGACAATATACGTAAAGCCCGGAGATTTTCAGCAGTATCGAGGAGCTGAAATCCGCGTATGATGCCCAAAAAGGGGAGAGGACTCCGGAGGATAGTACTGGATTTATAATTCAGATGATATCAGACGAGCGAAAATATTCCACAGTGTGAGGCATTTGACTGTGAATTTTTTTAAAAATAAAGATCTTACCCGTTTTTCAGTGCTACAATATCTTTTACCCCCACAAGTTTCCAGACCATCGATCGTTCCTCCTGAACAATCACTTCGGGAGCATCGTGCGGGGTATGGCCGAATGCGCTCAGCACACGAGAGGAAAGGTGTTTATCCCTGATCATACCAACAAACTGTTCCCGTACCTTCTTTTTCTGTGAGGGATCCTTCACCTCTTCCAAAAAACCCTGGAGGCTTACAAACGTAAAGGCGGAAAGGTCAGGAGCATATTCCTCAATCTCCACAGAGACCTTCGGGTTGCTTTTAAAATACTCGATCTTCCTGCCGTATTTTGTGGAAAGGAAGTAGAGGTATTTTCCGTCGTATACATACATGAATGGGGCAATATAGGGATGCTCGCATGCACCAAAAGCAATCCGTGATACATACTGGCGTTTGATCAGGGAGTCGTACTCTGCTTTTGGCATCTTGGGGATTTTGACAGGATCCATGGCAACACCGTTACTCTAATACTTTAGATGTTTTTTCCTGCGGGTAAAAATCTTTCGCGATTCTGGAACCAAAGAGTACCTTGGACCACAAGAGATACCTGTGAAAAAATGTAAAAAAAGATTTACTTTTCTGCTTTGTGGATCTTCATCCAAATATCCTTGTCAAGAAACGCGATTTTGTGAGTCTCGCGGGCATGCAGGGCGATACATGAATGAGGGTCTGAAAGGATAATTTTTCAGGGTTTCTTTTAAAAGAGGCCGGATTCTTCTCTCTATCCACTACGGGATGCAAAAAAAAGATCGTTATCATGGCTCGGGAGATTTTCTTTTTTCTGCTCTTCTTCGGTCACGATTTTACCATCTCTCATGTATATGATCCGGTCAAAATACTTCCGGTGCCAGTCCTCGTGGGAAACCATCACCACGGTCTGGTTAAGGTCCTTGTTGAGTTTCCGGATCAGTTCCAGGATCGTAATCGAGTTCCGGGTATCAAGGTTCGCGCACGGCTCATCAGCAAGGAGGATGGTCGGTTTGTTCACAAGTGCCCGGGCAATGGCAACCCGCTGCTGCTCTCCCCCGGACATCTCCCCGGGCAGGAAGCTGACCCGCTCTCTGAGCCCAACAAGGCCAAGGATATCCTGGCAGACCCGTGTGCATTCCCGTGAGGTCATTCCCCTCACCTTGGAGGGGAGGTAGATATTTTCCTCTGCCGTCAGCTCGGGGACAAGGGCATAGTCCTGGAAGACATATCCGAGTCGGTTTAAGCGAAAGAGCGTCCGCTGCCGCTCGTTTAAGTTCCCTACATCCACCCCGTCAATGACAAGGTTCCCCGCGGTCGGGCGGTCAAGCAGCCCGAGCAGGTGGAGCAGGGTGGATTTCCCGCTGCCGCTAGCACCCATGACCCCGATAAACTCCCCCTTCCGGATCGCGATATCAACGCCGTCCAGTGCCCGGACCTCCACACTTCCCTTGCCATAGACCCTCCGGAGATTGCTGCCAACGATCATGTTACCCCCTTATTGCTGAGAGGATATCCTCCCGGGTGGTCAGCCACGAGGGAAGCAACCCGGCAATCAGCGATACGACAAAGAGGCTGGCAATTGCCCGGACCACCAGTATCGTTTCGAGAACCGGGGCTACTGGTCCCCCGGGAAATACGAGCGGTGAAGCGGTGAGGTACTGGAGCAGTAAAAAGAGCAGGGCACACCCTGCTACAGTGCCGCCGGCAAAGATGAACAGCGCCTGGAAGATGTATGACTTGATAATGATCGACCGGTCGATCCCGATTGCCTGCAGGATCCCTATCTGCTTCCTTCGGTATACGGTATTGATGAAGATGACAATGAAAATGACAACCACTGCGATGACAAGGCTGACGATCGTGCTGATGATGTTAATGATGTCAAAACTGCCGATAATGGATTTCAGGAAATCGGCGGATTTGTCCTGCCATGTCCAGATCCTTTCCTGGATCCCGTACTGCATCAGGGTGATGCGCATTGCATCTTCATTGCCAGTCGTCTGCGTCCGCACCAGGATCTGGTTTGCGGTATCTGTTATACCCAGCACGGATTCCAGTTCTTTTCTCGTGATGAACGCATTGGAGTCGACACTGAACGAATCGGATGCAATGATTCCTTTGATGCGGTACTGCCGGGTTATCCCGTTATTGAAGGTGACCTCAACAGTCTTTCCAACCTCCACTCCACCAAGCGTCGGCGTACGGTCCACTTTCTGGTCTTTATTGCCGGCAAGGGTGTACCCGATCATCATCTGGCCGGTATCACCGTCATTCAGGTAATCCCCGTTGATAATCTTGGTATGAATTTTCAGCACCTGTTTTTCATCATCGGGATCGATCGCGATCAGGAGAGGTGTCGTGGATTTACCCTTATTGACAATGGTTGCCGCACTGATATACCGGGGAGCGGTGGCGACAACCCCGGGAACCCGGTTGATCTTTTGCGTGAGTTCCCCGACATTGGTAATGACCAGCTGGTTCTCCCGTGGCTCGATGACCAGGTTCCCGTAACTGTAATCGATTGACTGCTGGTTGAAGAGTACCACAATGCCGGCAATAATGGAAGGGAGGAAGATGAGGTTGACAAAGACCATCGCGATGATCATGAGGGTTAAGAGGAGGGTGCCCTTGTTTCCCCGGGTAATAAGGCGCGATGCGAGAAAAAAAGCAACCTGCTCTTCCTCAAACATCGCCGGTTCCTTTTTTCCGGAGCATGAAATACCAGTACCCTGCCCCGGCTCCAATGACCATGATCAGGAATAGTACAATGATCAGCCCAGTGGAATCCCCGTCCAGAACCGTCATCTGGAGGGTCTCTACCTTCGTCTGGATACCGTAATCATCTTCGTACCGCACGGTCAGATTGTAGGGGTACGTGCCGGGGTTGCCGGCCTGCAGGACAAAGACTGCAGGGGCGTCATTATTGGGTTCAATCTTTCCCACAAAAGCATCCTCTCCCCCGCTCATGGGAAGATCGATACCCGCCTTCACAGAATTTGCATTATCGGTGCCGGTGTTTTCAAGACGGATAATGAGCGTAACCGGGTCGCCTTTTTTGATCCTGACCGGGTCCACCGATACCGATGCGATCCCGATCTTTGCCTTGCCTTTCACCGGGATTCCCATGGTCTCGGTCTGGGTGTTGAGGGTACCGTCGGCATTTGCATAGGTCAGGGTCAGGAGGACCCGGTTCAGACCAAGGGGGGCTTTCTTGTCTGAGGAAAAGACCATGTCAAGCGTAGTGTTCTGCCCTTTAAGCAGGCTTTCAATATGGTAAGTGCTGGGAGTTATGGGAGTAATGGACGGTGTGGTTGAATTGACTGAAACCGTTATCTGGTCCGCCCGGGAAAGTCCATCATTGGTCAGGATGACCTGTACCTTAAAATTATCGCCGGGGTTCACACCCTCCGGCAAGGTCTTGAGTGCTGTGAGGGCTGGTTTTTTCAGGATTGCAATCTGGGTATTGACATTCACCGGAATAGGCTGGCGGACACTTTCTCCTCCCGTCACATCAATCCATATCTCCGGGAAATAAATACCGTCTTTTGGCGGTGCCCTGATCAGGAAGGTAATGGGTATGGATTGCCCGGGCCCGAGTTCACCTACCTGTTTATAGTTGCCGGAAATGACTTCCACGTCTTTTGATTCCAGCTGGACACTCTCAATATTAACATTGATATCCAGACTGGTAATTATTTCATAACCGGCGGACTGGATATTCTCCATGATAATTGCTGTTGTAGCGGTATTTTTTATGGTCGCCGTGATGGTGCCGATGTCTCCAGCCTGGAGTACGGAAGGAGTGATCTTATAATCGGCAATTATCACGCTTGGATTTGCAGCAAGCGCCGGGATAGGGAGGAAAAGCAAAAGACACAGACAGATAACAGCGAAAAAGTGATTTTTCATACAATCACATCCTTTGGCATCCTAATCTGGTAGTATCGCAGGTGTTCCTGATAATTGTTACGAACATACTAACTGAAAATTATCATTCCGATACCAAAGGGGTTACTTTTCCGTTTTGTGGATCTTTATCCACATCTCTTTATCAAGCGAGGGCATTTTGTGAGCCTCACGTGCATGTTTCGCGATCTTGTCATCAAGGTCCTGTACATTTGCTGCAGTTGCCTCGAACGGGCAGTCCATACCGATATCCTTGCATTTAAACGATACCATGGTTTTTCACCAGGAAGCCCTTTTAACCGGTAATTAATTTATACATATCGACACCTTATAAAAAATGAAAAGAATGGTGGTATATTGCGGGGTAAACCGGAAATATCTCTTTTTTCGTGAAACCAGATTCAAAGGAAGGCGTTCCATCTCAAGCTTTGTTAGTTTCGGCCGGATTTCGCTGCATCCTCCACAGGATTAATGTCCTGAACCGGATATGGTAATCATCATGGCAGGGAACAGCAGGCTCCGGAAACTGACAGGCAGTTCATACCCGATCGGGCTTGGGGGCGAAGGAGTGCTCCGCACGGAGGGACGTGAACATGAAGCCCTCATGATGCTTGAAGAAGCATACGAGAGTGGCATCCGATATTTCGATTCCGCACCCGCCTACGCGGACAGTGAACGGTATTACGGTCGCTTCTGGTCGCAGCACCCGGACTGGAAAAGGCCCTTACGTTCCAGACAAGCAAATCCGCACGAAGAGATGCAAAGAGTGCATCGGCAGATCTTACACGAACACTCTCCCGCATGGGTCGTGATCGACTCGGTCTCTGGCAGATCCATGATATTCGGGACAATAACGATATCCGCCGGATTGAGGGAGCAGGCGGTGCACTCCAGGCATTCTACCATGCCCGTGAAACCGGGATTGTAAGGGGTATTGGTGTGACCGGGCATCATGACCCGGCAGTCCTGCTCCATCCAGTCACTCACTGGGATATCGATTCGGTACTCCTTCCGGTCAACCCAGTTGAATCCGCAATCGGGGGGTTCATTGACCGTGTTATCCCGGCGGCACGGGAGCGGGGCATCGGGGTGATAGGGATGAAGACGATGGGGGCAGGAAATTATATCCTTCCTGAAGCGGGGCTGTCGCCGGAGAATCTGATCCGGTTTGCTCTTTCACAGGATGTGGACCTGGTGATTGTCGGGTGTTCAACAACCTCTGAAGCACGGCTTCTTGCCCGGATCAGTGAAGAGCATGTGGCGATGGAGGAACAGGAGCAGTCCCTTCTTGTTGATACTGTCCGCCCGTATGCAAACCGGCTCGCATACTATCGCGGGGTTTTTTGAAAATAAATCCGTCGCAGCTGATTAAATTCCATGCTTTCCCATGAGACCAGATACTATTTTATTATCCGGCAACGGCAGTAATGATTATGCCACCCAGACACGTGCCAAAACCGCGTCCCCGTAATCCCCTGTCCCATCTCACGTCACAGCCCAGCCAGGACGAGGAGCGTCACCAGGAAGAAGACCGGCATCACCCTATGGATCACCCGACAATCACCCGCCCCACCATCCGCAAAAAAACCTAAACTTCCACCCAGGCATGACGCTCATTCCCACCCCCATGGTGATGAGCTGCCAGCCCATTCCAACCCCCCGGGCCCTATCAAACCCTCAAAAAAGTTGACAAAAACCGGAAAATCCTCACAATGAGACATGCCGGGTATTCCCGATACAAGACCCCTTCCCCGTCATTTATAATAAGCGGGGAAGTATTATCATGAGCCCCGCCAAGGAGTTTATGGAAGGATTGCCTTATGTTACGCCCAGAAGATGTTGAAATGATCCTGACGACCTACGATCTTTCGGTATTCCTGAAGGATATGGTACAGAAAGAAGACCGCGATCTGAAAATTGACATCGATTATGAATCCGGTGAAGTTTTTATCAATTGTCCGGGTTTTTCCTATGGTATATCAGTGACGACCGATCCTTTTGGCGTATGGGTGATCAATGAATTAATTTCACATGACAATGACGGGGTGTTTACCCAGAGCGGGAATCTCCATAAGACCGAGAAGACCCTGACCGTTATCAGGGCTGTTGCCAGCTGGATACATGATCTTGAAGACAGCACGCGAAAGTGCTAAAAAACATATCATTGTTTTTGTGAAGTTCAACCTTTTTTATTACCGAACATATCGTATAGTAAGATAGCGGTCATCAGGATCAGACAGTGCATCTTTTCCCGATGATGCCACAAAGGCATTCTAGTTTATCATACCATAGTTATGAAGTCTGCTGTACCATCCATTCCGGCTGATGCTTTCAAAGATGTGTTGCATTAGTTATCTTCGAATAATGACTGGAGTGGATTGCACCTTCGGAAAATTACCTTTGAAAGGATAATTCCCGGACAAGAAACCATGCAGGGAGTTCTGCCTTCTTGTCAGAATATCATGCATTAGATTATCTGATATCTGAAAAAAACAGGGAGGGAAATTTTATGGTAACACATTGTCCAAAATGTGGGACTCAGGCAGTTGATGAAAAATCATTATTCTGCAATATATGCGGAACACAATTGCCGGTAAGCACACCGGAAAAAAAGAGTGAGTATTGTCCAAAATGCAAAGCGGAAATACCTGATAAAAATTCCGTGGTTTGTGCACAATGCAACTCTCCTCTTTTTCAAAAAACGGTTTTAGTCCAGCCAGCAAGACCAGCAAAAATATGCCCGCACTGTAACGAGCCGGTTTTTGATCAAAACAGGTATTACTGCAAAAATTGTGGGGCATATATTCGAACCACTGAGCCCAGCATGCCGTCTTCGGAGAAATCCACAATAAAACCATTGGGAAATAAACCTGTTATTATACCCGGGATCTATCAAAATACACAAACCACGAAAATAGAAAAACACGAATCTGCGGTGATTAAAAGAACAAGTATTCCAATAAAACCGAAAGTAAAAATACCCAAAGTAAAAATACCCAAAGTAAACCCATTTATTGTATTATTCATAATTGCGGGAGTTATAATTCTGGCAGGGGCATGGATTTCTCTGTCAGGATCTGCCAATTCCGAAATTACCGGGGGTAATGTCGGAAATAATCTGCCATCAGATAATGATCTCCTTATATCACAGGACCTGAGTTCGATGGCATTAACAATCAATGATTTTCCTCAGGGATGGATTGTCAGGGGCGGCGGTGATACCGGGAATGCATATTCGGCTCAATTTGAAAAATCGTCTGAGGAAAGCCCGGCACTGGTGGAGCTGAATATAACAAGATACGGTTCGACAGACACTGCCAGACAACAATTTACCTCCCTGAGGGCACAAGCTTCGGGTTTTGATATTGAGACAATAAATCTTGGTAATGAAGGGTTCGGGTTTATTGATGTAGATTATGTTGTGGTAATTTTCCGAAAAGAAAATATTGTTGTTACCATAGAAGACACCCGTTCTGAATATCAGTTTGATACCACAATAAATAATGCAAAAAATTATGCACAGATTATCGCAAACAGAATCCGATAATACTATTTTTATGAATTGTCTATCAAAAGTTCCCTTGATGATAAAAAAAGACGTTTTCTCCAACGAACTATCGTTCACCCGATTCAATAATAAAAAAGAGGAATTTTTGTTATGAGATACCGGGGACATAAAAAGCTGTCCCCTGATATTTCCTTTGAATCCTTTTCTTTATTTATGCATAATTCTGATACAATTTTAACAATATTTTCTTTCATTCAAGTTTCCAGATTGCCTGATTCTGATAGTCAAGATTGCTTACCACATACGTGGTCTGGGGTAAGAACGATGCCGGTACCTCATAGATAAGGTAACCTTCTACCTTGTTGCTCTCTCCGGGAAAAACGTTTCCTCCAGTTCCGCCACGACCAATCTGGTAATCGTACTGCGTTTCAGGGACATTATCTATAATCACGTCATTACCGTTGACAGATGAATAATTAAATATGGTCCCGTTTATACTCACCACAATCTGTTGTGGCGAGGGGGCATAGACTGCCTTTTTACCGGTATTAACAACGCGGAAAAAAACAAACAGGAAGGTATTTCCTTCTTTTGGTGTCTCCTTTATATAGCCCCGCTGAAGTGCGAGCGGCTGGGACGCAGTCACCTGCTCGCCGAGACTCTTCCATGACGGGGAGTTCCAGTTATAGTTTGGTTTAACAGCAAAGTTGTAGACGGTTGCCTGCCCTTGTTGATCCCCGCTCCCGAAATTCGCATACTCATTCAAATCCAATGCATGGGGGAATGGCATGAGCGATGGTGTTGGCACAAGGGTCATCTCGGTTGTCGCAACGGGTGTCAGTGTCTGGACGTCCGGCGATGATGTAGTGCACCCGCAAAAAAGGAGTGTAACAACGAGTGTTACAATACCTGCAATTGTGTAAAAGTTCATACCTTTTCTACCTCACTTTTTCTTTCTCACTTTTTCTTTCTCACTTTTTCTT
>CAYWHL010000005.1:0-28475 GCA_964457995.1 uncultured Methanoregula sp.
CAAACCCTGTTGTCGCAACAATGCACGGTTTTGACACTCTTGAGGAGTTCAGGAAATACCGGGTCGCTGAATTGTATGCTGATCCTTCAGAAAGACAGAAAATTTCCGATCGCCTCTTACGTGAAGGCAGGTTGTCCAATGTGGAGATCCGGTTAAAAAGGAAAAACGGGGAATTGTTCTGGGCAAGGCTTTCAGCAATCGCAGTTCCCGGTCCTGGTGGATCGATCGCCTATTTTGATGGCGTGCTTGAGGATGTTACCGACCGCAAACGGGCAGAAGAGGCGTTGCGTGAGAGCGAGGCGTCATTGGCCGGCATATTCCGGGCTGCACCGGTAGGGATCGGGCTTGTATCAGACAGGATCTTCATGCGGGTGAACGACCGGATCTGTGAAATGTCCGGGTATTCGCAGGACGAACTGGTGGGCAAAAGCACCCGCATCCTCTACCCGACTGATGAAGAATTCAATTACGTGGGAACGGTAAAATATGACATGATCCGGGAGCATGGTACCAGGACCGTCGAAATCCGCTGGTTGCGCAAGGATGGCACGATCCGTGACATCCTGCTCAGCTCAACCCTCCTTGACCTTTCCAATATCGGAGCCGGAGTAATGTTCACCGCCCTTGATATCACTGAACGCAAGAATGCTGAAAATGAACTGCGTGCCGCATATGAACAAATTACCAGGACGGAGGAGGATTTACGGGAAAAATATGACGAACTTGCTCATGTAAAAGAAACACTGAAAGAAGCTAACCGGAAGCTCCACCTCCTTTCCAGTATCACCCGTCACGACATCCTCAATAAGGTGTCTGTCCTGCTGGGAAACCTTGACCTTGCAAAAACCAGGGCTCAGGATCCAGACATGACAGCATATATTGCCAGGCTGGAATCAGGAACGATGGCAATAAAGGAGTTGATCGAGTTTACGCGGGTGTACCAGGATCTCGGGTCTCATGTACCGCAATGGCACAAACTGGATGAGGTCATATCACGGTTGCAGATCCCAATATTATTATCCATACATGCGGATCTGCCTCATGTTGAGATTTTCGCAGACCCGATACTGAATAAGGTCTTTTACAATCTTATCGATAATGCTGTCAGGCACGGGCAGAAAGTCACTACGATCACGATATCAGCGCATGAGGTTCCTGGGGGGCTGGTCATTCTCTGGGAGGATGACGGGGTAGGTATTCCTTCACACGAGAAAGAAAAAATTTTTTCGAAAGATTACGGAAAGCATACCGGACTCGGGCTGTTTCTTGCCCGTGAGATTTGTTCTGTCACCGGTATAACCTTAAAAGAGACCGGGGAACCCGGAAGAGGAGCACGGTTTGAGATGCTGGTGCCCACCGGGTCATACCGGTTTTCTGGCCACAGGAAAAAAAACCTGTAGCAAAAAGCCGGATGATAACCGGTAAAAATTATCATCAGACAACACCATAGAACATATATTCCCATGTTTCAATCGTTAGTCATACAGGGATTCCGGATAGCAGGTGGATCAGATTATTTTTACTACCAGTCGGAATAGAGACGTGATGGCATCGAAGTTCTGGATCATCGTTGCATCAAAAGACCATGTAATGCAAGGTGTTTCTCTCGGGATTGCCCAGGGCGGGCATGGTAAACGGTCCGGACTTGCAGGAATGCACAAAGGCGACATGATTGTCTACTATTCCCCGAAAGCACAGCTGGAGAGTATTAAGACCCTCCATGCTTTTACCGCAATCGGCGAGATCGCTGATGAAGAACTGTTCCAGGTCGAAGAATCGCCGGATTTCAAACCGTTCAGGAGAAAGGTGCTGTATACAAAAACCGGTGACGTCAGAATCGGACCGCTGATCCAGGATTTAACATTTATCGGGAATAAAAAATCGTGGGGGTATGCGTTCAGGTTCGGCCTTCTGGAAATTCCAAAAGAGGATTTTGATCGTATTTCAGAAAAGTTCCCGGTGTCACGGTAACCGGGTCGCAGATGGTGAATTTTCTTCTTTTTTTAATAAATGAAAACTTTGTCTTTTTTTAGATTTTGATATGGCAGCGCTTCATGGCTCCATGATTGTTCGGGCAGATAAGAAAATGAACCCTTAAAAAAATACTATTTTTTTATCGCTTTTTGGACCCGATAAATGACATCAGCGGTTAGTACATTCATATTATGTGCAGAATCTGCATGATCTATAAATTTTCTCATAATTTCATGATCAGTTGTTCCTGTTACATCAAATGAACAATCTATCCCCAGATGTTTGCATATATATAACGCCATAGGCTTCTTCCCTGTCGGTTCGACCTTTTCTGTTCCTGCAATGCGTAAAAACAGGTAGTGCACTGTGCATGTAAGGTCTGATAACCACTTTGTGGTTATATTATATAAAATAATCCTGAAATGCGCGTCTGACTTTATATACAGTGCATAAAACAGTCGCAAATTGGAGAGATCCTCATAGACTATTGTCGATCAGAATGCACGGTTATGAAAGACCATTGTCTACTGCATGGATAGTTCACCTGATATACCGGTCGGACAGACGACACCTTTTTAAGGATCTTCTGTTTTTTTGCTTTTCATTTTTTATATTCTAGTGAGATTTTTCAGACATCCCCCGGATTCATGCCTGCAGACAGCCGGAAAGGATCGTTTAAAATCCAATACCGGCAGTACCATGATAGTATGTATGCGATCGAGGTCGATCATATTTCCAAGCATTTCGGAAAACTCGTCGCATTAAACAATATCAGTTTTTCCGTGACTGAAGGCGAGACATTCGGTTTTCTTGGTCCGAACGGTGCAGGAAAGACCACAACCATCCGGATCCTGACCGGCATCACGATCCCGACCGGAGGGGACGCGAAGATCTTTGGTAAGGATATTGTCAATGAAACGATCGCGGCACGCAGGACTATGGGGATCGTGCACGAGACCTCGAACATCTACACCGACCTCACCGCGTGGCAGAACCTGATGTTTTCCGCCCAGCTCTACGATGTCGGGAAGGCCGAGCGCGAGAAGCGGGGCCGGGACCTCCTCGAGCTCTTCGGCCTGTGGGAGCGGAAGGATGACAAGACGAACGGGTTTAGTAAGGGCATGAAGCGGCGGCTCACGATCGCAATGGGACTCATCAACGAACCCCGGCTCATCTTCCTTGATGAGCCCACCTCTGGTCTTGACGTCCAGAGCAACCTCATCATCCGGGAAGTTATCAGGGACCTTAACGCACGGGGGGTCACGGTCTTTCTCACGACCCACAATATCGAGGAGGCAAACCTCACCTGCGACCGGGTTGCAATCATCAACCAGGGTATGATCGCCGCGATCGACTCTCCTGAAAAACTCAAGAAGACCATCCAGAGCGTCCAGTCGGTCGAGGTCGCGCTCGACCCGGTCCCGGCGCACACGGAAGACGGCCTCCGCCGGATCGCGACCGTCAGCGAGGTGCGAAAGCTCGGGGACAAGTTCCGGCTCATAACAGAAGACCCCCCTGCCGTCATCTCCGGCGTTATGGCATACGCGAAAGCACAGGACACCCGTGTGATCAGCGTCAACACGTACGGCCCGAGCCTGGAAGACGTCTTTATCAAACTGACTGGTCTCGAAGTCCGGCACCACGGGGTGAAAACCGTTGACTGATCAGGCTGAACGGCTCAGACAGCTGCGGGTTGAGCTCATTGCGGCATGGGCGATCGCAAAGAAGGATATGCTCATCTATTATCTCAAGCCGAACATCATCGTCTCGGGCATGCTTTTCCCCCTCTTCATGTTCCTCGCGTTCGCGGTCGGGAGACCCGGGACACCCTCGGTCATGATCCCCGGGCTCATCGCCATCACGATACTCTTCTCTGCATCTTCGATTGAACCGGTATCAATCCCCCTCGAACGGCGAATGAAGACCTTCGACCGGCTCATCTCCGCCCCTGTCTCCCTGCACGCAGTAGTCCTCGGCGAGAGCCTGAGCGGGTTCCTGTACAGCATCGGGATCGCGGCCGTCCCGTTCATCGCGGGGATAATAATCTTCGGCACTCCGGTCATCAATGCTGCCCCCCTCATCATTGGCGTCCTCCTGACCTCGTTCTGCTTTGCCACGATGGGAACCCTCTTCGCCTCGTACCCGACAGAGAGCCCGGGTGACATCATGTCGATGCTCAACGTGGTGCGGCTCCCGCTCATCTTCATCTCCGGTATCTTCATACCGCTCGAACAGATCCCTGCCATGGCGCAGCTATTAACCTATATCTCACCCCTCACGTACGGTAACGACCTCATCCACGCCGCGTATTCCGGGACAACATACTTCAGCCCTGTCGTGGACATTGCAATGCTGCTGGTGTTCATCCTGGTCTTCCAGTTCGCGGCAAACCGGTTGTACAAGAAGTTCAATGAGTGACACTGAGGGAGACCCAAGTGAACCGATGCTTCCTTTTTTTATAGAGCAATAGCAAACGGTAATCCGGAATTTTTCAAAAAAAAGGCGATGAGGATGGATATTGGTAAAACGGTCGGAGATTCTTTTGAATATGCCCGGGAAGGTCTTGTCGGAAAATGGACAAAATGGTTTCTTTTGGCTGTCAGCTGCGTTATCTTTCCCCTCTTTTTAGGGTATATGATGCGGATTTACCGTGGAGCAACCCCGTCTCTGGAACCTGATGACTGGGGGACCATGTTTATTGACGGAATCAAACTTATTATCGTCGGTATAATTTATGCCCTGCCGGTGATTATTCTTGAAATTGTCCTTATTGGAAGTGCTGGTCTGGCATTGCTTATGGGAGTATCCCGTCAATCCCTGACGATCGGTGCAATCCTGGGCCTGATCAGTGCTGTTATCGCAGGTGTGCTGGTTCTGCTTGTTGTCGCTGTCATTATCGGCCTGATCGCCACCATTGCGTATGTGCGTTTTGCCCGTACGGGCAGTTTTTGGGAAGCGTTCAACTTCAGGGCAATCCTTGCAACCATTGGCAGGATCGGGTGGATAACGTACATCTTCGCACTCATCGTCATGGTGATCATTATCGGTATTATCAAACTCGTCTGCCTGATAATCCCGGCCATCGGTATTGTCCTGTTTCTCTTCCTGCTTCCCTTCATCGGGATGTTTTCCGCACGATACATCACCCTGCTCTACGACAGTGCCGGTGAAGCATAATTTTTTTTGTTTCCTGTGGACCTGACTTTGTGTTTTCACCTCAATCCTACTAATCTGTGCAATTGACAGGCTCTTTGACACATTCTTTGACAGGTATCCGGTGAATGACAGGTCCTTGATACTTATCGGCTACAATTGACATATTCTTTGACAGCTTCTTTGACAGGTATCCGGTGAATGATACTCCCTGATACGAACCGGTGCAATTGACAGGTTCTTTGACAGTTATCCGGTGAGTAACAGGTCCTTGATACTTATCGGCTACAATTGACATATTCTTTGACAGCTTCTTTGACAGGTATCCGGTGAATGACAGGTTCTCTGATACTTATCGGTGCAATTGACATATTCTTTGACAGGCTCTTTGACAGGCTCTTTGACAGGTACCCTGTAAAAATCTGACCGATAGTATTTCGTGCATGAACCGCTCCTGACGCCAGCAGGCCACCGCCAGAAGAAAGGTTGCACCCGGTACAAGAGAGATTCTCTCCGGTAAATCTGGCGGTCAACGATTTGCCTGATGAATTCTACCATGAATCTCCAACTCTGGTTTTGTGTGATCTGATCACCGGCATTCGTGATAACCTCCCTGAGCATCCAAATCTTCTGTTCAGTCGCCGCCATTTTTTCTTTTGGAAGGGATTGCAAAAGTGTGACATTTTCTGCTGTTTTTTAGTTTCGGGCATAATTCAGCGGACAACGGAAATCGGCAAGGTATGCATGACACATAGTTTGACAGTAATATTGACAGCTATTTTATAGTAATAATGACATTAAAACTTTATATGATGACAGTAATAAAGATGTAATTGACATGAATATTGAAAGAGAGATTATCGAATATCTTTCTCTTCATGGTGCAGTGCGCACCACTGAACTTATTGATGCACTCCGGGAGTTGCACAAAGTCGGGCGTGGGTTCAGCAAGGAAACACTCTATCGAAGATTAAAACGCATGATAGACACCGGCACGATCAGGCGACTTACCGATGATGAAATTGTAACATTCGGGTATCCCGATACCGACGGAAGAGCTGAATATATTGATCTTGCACTGTCACTTGAAAGAAAGACCCATATCGATTCTCTTATTGAAGGTCTTGGGAAAAATGATCTCATTTATCAGAAAACTGCCCTGAAGGATTTAATCCGGTATAAAGAAAAATACCGGTTAAGCCCACAACAACTGGATGAAATTGTAAAATTATTACCCGCCAGTCCTGAGATCGCAGGCAATGGGTTACACATACTTCGCAGTTTTGTCTCAGGTGGCATACATCCCGGTAATAAGAATGTATTTATTAAACAATTACATGAAATTCTCGACGTATTCTGTAAGGGTACAACCTTTGACAGAATGAAGGAAAATGCACTGTTTCTCCTGTCTGCCAACGATGATTATCGGGTTATTGAATCGCTCAAAGACGATATTAAAAGAGTTCAGAACCAGAAGGATTCTGAATCATTCGTTGATTTTTACCTGCGGGTGGGTGCTGCACCAATAATTGAGAAAAACCGATCAGAACTGTTTAATTTTGAATGCGATCTCCGGAGAGAGAACAAAGATTGTCCTGCAGATGCGGTGGCTGATATCCGGACATCTGCCTTTTTTGAAGTTGAAAAAAATTTTAAAAAAAACAGGGGGTAACAGAAATGACAATTCCTGTTCCTGACGGTCACGGCATTCAAATGCATGGTGATGACGCTCAACGTCACATACGGGATATGCAACCGTCGGGAATTTGGGAATTATAACAAATTTTTTATACTTTTGACAGGCTCAATAACTATATGGTGCCGGAGGATTCAGACCCCGCAGATCATCTGGACGTGAATCACCAGCGGAATGGGAAAAAAGGGGCCACTAAACACATAAAAAAGCAACCTGCCCCAAAAAAAAAGGTATCCACGCCTTGTGTTCCAAAGCCTGAAGACATTTACGGAGAAGTAAAATGTAATTATCCTGAGTGGCAGAAATTTCTTGAACGCTACCCAATGATTAATTCCATACAACGGGAAAATTTCCCGGATCAGGGAGTAAGCTTTGTATATGTAGCGCATTTTTACCGCACAAAAAATAATGCGAAAGAAAGTTCCCGCTCCCAGGGAGAGTTTGAAGATTTTTTTAAGGAAATCGGGTATAAATATGATTACTCAGGGAATTTTGAGTCCCGGTGGTTTGAAGGCATAGGCGTAAAATTCAATTGATTGCAGGATCGGGCAGATTTACGATGCTCAAGAGGGTAATTCGTTTCACTATTCTGAACCCTTGTTATCCCTCATCCCACTTCCACTATGACACGATTCGTTGACGCCAGACTGCCTTCTGGTGGCCCGGAATTTTTCGTACCGCCCCGGAAATTTATAAAAAAAATCCGATACCCCAAAAAAAAGGTGACATCCCTCCGCCTTCTGACAGGTATCAGCTCACCCGGCCTGGGGAAATATCCATAACCTCTGCGCTGCACTAATGAGCTGATGATACCGGACAATATCACCTGCGAAGTGCTGAGCTGGGAGGAGTTCTATACCCTGGCAAGGACTCTTGCTCACCGGATTAAACAATCCCGGTTCAGGCCGGACCTGGTAATCGCCATCGGGCGGGGCGGGTATGTTCCCGCACGGGTGGTGTGCGACTTTTTACTCCATGACATGCTGACCAGTTTCAAGATAGAGCACTGGGGAATGGCCGCACAGGAGAAACCTGCGGTGACTGTCCGGTTTCCCCTTGCCATTGATATCAGGGATAAAACAGTGCTTGTTATCGATGATGTGACTGATACCGGTAAGACCCTGGAGATTGCCATCACCTATCTCAAAGGATTTAACCCGCGGGAGATCAGGACGGCGGTGCTCCAGCATAAGGTTTCATCACAGTTTTGTCCCGATTACTTTGCCAGCATGGAGCACGAATGGCGCTGGATCATCTATCCGTGGGCGGTCCATGAGGATCTGGTAGGGTTCATCGAAAAGGTCCTCACCGGTACATCCCGTGATGAACACGGTATCAGGAAAGCGCTCGCGGAGAGGCACCGGTTCACCGTGCCATTGTCCGCTGTCCGTGATGCCCTGGAGGATCTTGTGGATATGGGCAGGATCTCACGGTCCGGTAGCCTGTATACGGTACACCAGGATCCTGCCTGCTGAAAAGAGTACTGGCAGACCATGAAGAACTCCTGCTCATCGGTCTTTTGCGTTGCCCGTTCTCCATAAAAAAAACGATGCAGCACCCCAAGAGAGTACGCAACAGAAAATGATCAGTTCATTCCTGACAGATCTCCTCTGTGCCGGTCCTCCGCAAAGAAGGTTGCCGGGTCACATGCCGGGAGAGCGAAAAAGAAGGGGGGGGTCCTGTATCAGCCACAGGTATCCGTTGTTACCAGCGACCACCGGGTGAACATTTCAGGTTTTATTGATCTTCTGTACGGTAATATCAAGGACCCTGTTGTGTACGGTATAATGGCTGTGGATCACATCGACAGGAGTCTGCATCCTGATGACTGCTACCCGTTCATCAACATAGACATTGAGCGCATCCTGCATGATTTCAACTTGCGGTGTACTTTTGAGATCGGACGGCAGCCGGGCTGTGATGAAGATGAAATCGTCAGATTCAATCGCTTCGTAGGGTAACCTGGGGCGATCGTCATCCCCGACGAGCCGGAAGACCTTGGGCGGTATGGATGGACCAGGTGACAGAAGGGAAAAACCTGTTACCCGTATACCCTAGTAATCGGGAATGGTCCTGATGATCTCTGCAAGAATTTCTGTGAGAGCGGGAAAGATATCATCATAGGGTTTGTCCTGCTTTTTTATCACGGATCCCACCTCCGTCCCTGATTGGATAGTCTGTCTGAATAATAAATCTTTGTATGTTGAGGGTTCCGGTTGCATACTACCTGGTAATTTCAGTACGGGTGATCGTGGTACCCTCACTAAAAAACCCAAAGGTCCCGGACATCCCCCTCATAGCGCAGCAGTGTCTCCGGCCATGTATTCTTTCGCAGGTATCGCGATGTGGCAGGCATATATACAGGCTTCCACAATCACCGTGATCCCGTGCTCTTCATCCGGAATCACGTTGTCATATCCACATTGTTGTATCAGTACTCTCTTCACCATTGGATTTTTATAGAGGACTGCAGACAACACAGCAGTATGAACTCGTATCAGGTAACAGGAGCCTGTCTGCTCATCGTGGCCTGTGTGGCAGCATCCGGGTGCAGCATGCTGTTGAAAAATCCGCAGGTCAGCATCAGCATAGTCTCCCTGACATCCCTGTCACGTTCCGATCTCACCCTTAACGTAACTGTACTCATTGACAACCCGAACCCGATCGGGATCACGCTTAAAAAAATTGCATTTGATGTCTGGTTCCATAACGGGAGGGACTGGAACTTTATCACGCATGGCGAGCAGGGGAGCATGGAAGCCACCCCGGGTAAAACCGAGGTGACAATTCCGGTCTCGGTACAACATTCTGATCTTATCATGGTGGGATGGAGTATCCTTTCCCAGCGCGAACTGCCCCTCAAGGTCAACGGCACGGCAGCGCCGGATTTCTTCGGAATCGCTCCCGAGCTGCCTTTCTCGTATAACACCACGATCCCACTGGCACTCCCGGGGATATGATCAGCGGTCGCGATTATGATGGATATCTTCCCACTTTTAAAACTGCTAATTCCCAGGGCCCTGAAACGTCACAATGACCCCCATACCATTATATAATGTGAGCAGTATGTATAGTTTTAAATAAGGTCGTTTCCTTTCGCGATGTCCGTAACCGGATCCCATGAATAGAATCACCGGGGTGAAGCAATGTTTGAAAAAATTCTGTTCCCTACCAATTTTTCAGAAGAAGCAAAGACTGAACTCAGCTGTATTACCAGTATTCCCGGGATCCGGGAAATAATCCTGCTCCACGTAATCAAACACTACGCGATTCCGATGGGAGCGGAGATAATTGAAGATCTGGCAGTTAAGGCCGTTGAAGTCTACCTCCAGGAGGCAAAAACCTACATCAAAACGCTCAACCCGGCTATCCGGGTGACGCTTGAAGAGACGACGTCAACTGATATCACCGGAGCAATTCTTGAAAAAGCAGAAGAACATCGTGTCGGCCTGATTGTTATCCACGCAAATATAAAGGGCATTATGGCTTGTGTACTCCTTAGTTGTGTATCAACGACGGTTCTCTGCCGTATCAGTAAAATCAATGTCATGATTATGCCCAATAAACTCGTTGAGGCCCTGACCGGGAAGACATACGACAAGTACTGTCCGATGATCTTCTCCCGTATTCTCTGCCCGACAAATTTCTCGGAGCCCTCGTTGAATGCCATGGCTCTTGCCGGCACTATGAAGGGTGTGGGGGAGATCATTCTCCTGCATGTCGTCCAGGATGGCGAAGGAGGGAGTGATCAAGTGGAGGCTGTTAACACCGCTGAACTTCGGATCAAAGCACTCTGGAACCAGCTTACCACACAAGGTATCAAAGCCTGGACTATCGTTGTAACAGGAAAACCTGAGATCGAGATTCCCCGGATTGCACAAGAGGAGGATGTATCACTCATCTGGATGAGATCTGCAGCACAAGGCTGCCTCCATGACTTCTTTTTCGGCAGCATGGTGCATGACGTGGTCATGAATGCAAGACAGCCGGTGATCGTCATCCGGTCATATCAGTAACGGGAATTTAAAAAAAAAGAGGATTTATTGGATCGTAGTATCCACCTGAGGGCTAAAAAAAGGAAGGTTCTGTTACCGCTCTTTTATCTTACCCGGAATTTTTTTTAAAAACAATCGATCTGACAACGCTTAAAAACAGGTTCCAATAACGGGAGGTGGAGAGAAAACGCTAAAAAAAACACCGGTTCTGCTGTCAGCCTGGTGCAATCGGTCCTGAGAATTCAGGTCTCTGGCAAATCCTGTTGATTACAGATTAAAACCGGTTGGTTTAATCAGGGAACCACGTTCGATTGAGTAATTTATATCCCTGCACTCCCCTAGGATTGTGAGAATTGGATTTACAGGTTTTTTTATAAAAAATTGTAGGACACTTTGATGGAACACAACAAATAATTCTTCACACCATCTCCTGCACGCCTCCTTTAAATCCAATTCCCTTTCTTTCAGACGTTCCTGTATCTCCCTTCATCATTCATTGCAGTGCCATCGCTCTGATATTCCCCGGATGCCTTTGCCTCATGCAAAGAACATAATATCCCACCAGAGAAAGTAACCTGCGGGATTATATGTCTGGTTCTGATTCCCCGCAGTTGTGGGCGGTATTGGCATTATTGTCAAATATTATCGTTTCTGTCGCGACGATGTGGTATATCTGGATGTTCGCTTTCCAGTGCAGCGCATGCGTGATTGCCCCTCTTGGAATCATCCTCATACTTGCATTTGGAGTAATTTTTATACTTTCCGGTTTCAGCCTTGTCCTGACGTTGATGCCGGCAAGGAGAAGATCCTGTCCGGTCTGTACTTTAGTTACCAAGGTAATGGAGATCGAAGTTCAGGTCAGATAACGCTGGTTCTTCACTTACCGGTAATGCCGGCAGCAAACTTCTCAACCGTCGCGGTGTATCTGCCGCTGTCTACATCCCGTTCGACCGTTACCGCCGAAGAGACAAAACGCATCCCTTTCTTTTCCAGCTGGTCTTTCACGGCAGCGATTGCACCCTCTGATCCGCGTGCCCCCATCTCCGCGATCACGTGGAAGGGTTTCCCCTCACCGCCGGTCACCACGGAAAGGTACTCATTTACATAGGGTGGCACTTTGCCGGACCAGACCGGAGTCGCAATAACCAGTACATCAATCCCGGCAAGGTCGGTTTTACAGGGTTTGATGAACGATTTCATCGCCAGCCATGCTTTCATCGCGCCGATGGCTATATTGAATTCCCTGAGAGGTTCTATTTGAACCAGCTCGGCATTCACCAGTCCGGCAAGAGCAGTCGCAACCTTCTGCGTGTGCCCTTTCCAGGAAAAATAGGCAATACGAATGGCCATGGAGTATTCCTTCATGGAATAATAGATACCTGCCATAAAAAGGATTGGGGGGAAATGAAAGGATAACAACGATTCTCTTAATGGACAGATACAGAAATGCATCACTTGTCCTCTCATTACACGGCGAATGGAAAACAATGAAACGGTATCTGGCATGAAACCGACAGGAAAAATCAACAACCAGTTCATGCCGGCACGGTTTCTGATCACACGTTCTCTTTTGATACCGCACCTGTTACCGATACGTATTTTTTGGCAAATGTAATGATAATTATTATAATTTTTATAAATATTTAAAAAATTGAGCTTTATTTAAAATCGGTAAGTTTATTTATTATTAAGAAATAATGAACATTTATCGGATACTGTGATAGCTATGGTCAGAAATATTTTCGTAGTTTTAAAAAACGGGAGAAATCCTGATGTGTGGTGATGGTAAGGAGGCATTTCGAGTGCCGGCAGTGCTGTACAGTGAAGAATTCCTGAGTGCTGTTGCATCGGTATGCAACGCGTGCTCTGAATATTGCACCTGCACAATTGCAAAAAGTGTTTCCGCACCGGATCGGTGTGATGTCTTTACAACCAGAGGATTGCCATCATAAAACGCGGTGCACCGACAGCAGGGGAGATAAAAATGAACCAGAGGGTTCAATCGATGCATCCTGAAGTGGGAAAAAATAACCTCATGTATC
This sequence comes from uncultured Methanoregula sp., assembly GCA_964457995.1. Taxonomy (GTDB): domain Archaea; phylum Halobacteriota; class Methanomicrobia; order Methanomicrobiales; family Methanospirillaceae; genus Methanoregula. The sequence goes on from CAYWHL010000005.1 coordinate 12,861, forward strand.
CTCGCAATATTATTTACTACGATATCAACCGGTAAACCAATAATCCATCCACATGGAGTAGTTCGTTGTGCCGGGAGGTGCCGCTCATGAACAGGCAGGAATTTCTCAGGACAGGGTTGATTCTTCTTTTCATTAGTGCACTTTTTGTTCCGGTGGCCGGTGCAGTGATCCCAAGCATGGGCCAGCCCGGCAGCCAGAGTTATGTCATCCAGGACAGCGTTAAGCTCATGTCGCTCCTCAAGATGCATATTGCCTATGTCGGGAAGACCCAGCAGGCACGGATGGACGGTGTGATCACATACATCGACGGGATAAGCGGGGGCACCGGAACGACCGGTCTGCGACAGATACAGGAAGATTACCTCACGGCTGCGTTTCCGGTGCCGATGATGCGCACGGTTGAGGAGATCACTGAGGCCCGCACGGAGATGCGACGCCAGAGTATACTGTTTGTCGATGAGACCAATGTACAGCTGGCAAGGTTTAATGGTAATTACACTGACCTGCGATCGAGTACTGAAGCAGTCCTGCACCCGGTCGAGGAATCCTTCAGTTGCCTGAAGTATGCTTCATGGCTTGCCAGCCAGACCACACGGTTCAAGGTCTTTAACCAGAGTTCAGAGCGGCGCACGGCAATTCTTGAGGATCTCAGCCTCCATGGCCTTGATGTAACCTATCCGGAAAATCTTTCAGCACAGATTGATGCACAACACGCCGAACTGGAAAGTGCCCTGCTCCAGAACCGCGACGGAGTGCTCTTATCGATAAACAGCGGGTTAAAGGTGCTTAAACAGCAATTCCGTTCTACTGTAGAAGTATACAGGATGGACCTGCAGGCACAGATGAAAGCGGCAGAATGGATACCTTAACGCGATACAATCTTTTTTAGATTTCACTCAATACCGGACCGGGTATATACGGGGCCTGGAGAAACATCGCCGGTTGTCTGGTTTTTCATTCAAGCGTAATGCTTTAGCAAAGGATAACGAAGCTGTACACAAAGGTGCAGCGTGAAAAAAAGCTTCTTTTTTGATGACGGGCAGACATTCATTATCAACGGGGATATTTTCACCACAAAAAAGATCGCTGCCGGAAGCATTGACTTAATCGTCACGTCGCCGCCCTATAATGTGGACATTCAGTACAATTCGCATAATGACCAGCTGACCTACGATGAGTACAGGGATTTTTCCCGGCGGTGGATGAAACGCTGCTTTGCCTGGTTAAAGGATGACGGGCGGTTCTGCCTTAATATCCCGCTTGACAAGAACAAGGGCGGCCAGCAGAGTGTCGGTGCGGATCTCACCACGATTGCAAAAAAGATCGGCTTTTCCTATCATTCGACCATTGTCTGGAACGAGGGGAATATCTCGCGCCGCACCGCATGGGGATCATGGGCGAGCGCATCGGCACCGTATGTTATTGCCCCTGTGGAACTCATCATTGTGCTCTACAAAAAAACGTGGAAAAAAACGAGCGGGTCAGGAGAGTCTGACATATCCCGGAAGGAGTTTGTGGAGTGGACAAACGGGTTATGGACGTTTAATGGTGAGAGAAAGAAAAAAACCGGTCATCCCGCACCGTTCCCGGTCGAACTGCCACTGCGGTGCATGAAACTTTTCTCTTTTGTCGGGGACGTCGTGCTTGACCCGTTCATGGGCAGTGGTTCAACGCTTATTGCTGCATCGCAGTGCAACCGGAAAGGCATCGGCATCGAGATCGATTACGGTTACTGTGAACGTGCGGTTGCCCGGATAAAAAAAGAGGGGAAACAACAAGGAGGGCCATAGTCGCTACCGGTCGCATGGCCTTATCCGGCTGCGGACACAGGGCATCGTACAAGCTTTCATATTCCGGGGAGCGTACCGATACACGAGGGATATTCATGGGAGGGATTGCAGAGATATTCATTGCCGGTGCATCGGATCGCACCATTGGCGTGCAGCGTGTCCTGAGAGATGTTGACATGTCGGTTTTTTCGGGAGCTGAAATTGCCCTCAAGGCAAATTACAACAGTGCAGACCCGCCGCCCGCATCCACCCATATCGACACGCTGGATGCGCTCTGTACTGCAATCCTTGCAGAGAAACCCAAAAAACTTACCCTTGCCGAACGCAGCGGGATGGGAAACACCCGCGGTGTGCTGGAAGAGCGGGGGGTCATTGCACTGGCACATGAGATGGGTTTTTCAGCAGTCATCCTTGATGAGCTCGACCGCACCGGCTGGAGAGAGATCCAGGCTCCCGGGCTGCACTGGTCCCGCGGTTTTTTTATCGCGAGTGTATTTGCCCGTGCTGACCGGGTAGTTCAGACCTGCTGTCTCAAGACGCACCGGTTTGGCGGGCATTTCACGATGTCTTTGAAAAATTCTGTTGGTCTCGTCGCAAAACGGGTCCCAGGGGTCAACTATGATTTCATGGGTGAACTGCACAGCTCACCTGACCAGCGGCTGATGATTGCCGAGATTAATAAATTTTACCGCACTGACCTTGTCGTGATGGATGCAACGGAAGGGTTTGCGACCGGCGGGCCGGATATGGGTAAGCTCATTCACCCGGACGTGATCATTGCCGGTACTGACCGCGTCGCCATCGACGCGGTGGGAGTTGCCCTTCTCCGCTCATACGGGACCATGCGTGATGTAACGGAAGGCAGGATCTTTGAACAGGAGCAGATCGCCCGGGCTGCCCAACTGGGGGTCGGTGTTGCATCTGCAGCAGATATCCGGCTTTTCCCGCTCGATAAGGCAGCCGGGTCCGTCGCAGGCCGGATCCAGGTGCAGCTGGACGCCGACTGGTAATCGCAACCAGCCGGTATGTTTTTGCCCTTCTACCGTCAATGCATCATGAATGAAACCAGAGCAGGAAGAGGTGATACAGGCACTCACTGATGCAGCCAAGAACTGGATTGCCATGGACGGCCTCTGGTTCCAGGCAGTTGAGCAGGCATACGGGATGGATGCAGCCCTTGCCATCGACCGGCAGGTCTGGGAGCAGTTTGCCGTCATTGAAGCCCGGCGGATAAAGGAGCGGCTTTTTCTGCCGGAGAACGGAGGGCTGGATGCACTGGAGATCGCTTTTAACAGCCGGCTTGTTTCCCTCCTCAACAAGCTGGAGATCCTCCGCCCTGATGAAAAAACTCTTATCGTTACCACAAAAACCTGCCGGGTGCAGGCCACCCGGACGAGAAAAGGGATGGCGCAGTTCCCCTGCAGGTCAGTCGGAATGGTCGAATTTCCTGTCTTTGCCCGCACCATTGATGCCCGGATAGTGACCACATGCCTGTCATGCCCACCGGAAACACTGCCCGGGACGCCATACTGTTCATGGAAGTTCACCCTTGAGGGGACCGGGTAAGGACTCCGGGCTACCGGAATGTGATTTTTTTAAAAAAACAATTCAATGTTGACTGTCAGGTAAAAATATACAAATAAACCGATCTAATCAAATATTTTTGTAATAAAATCTTTTTAAATATTATTTTAAGTATGCACACATATATATATATGCACTATCTATTATCCTTTATCGGGGGTCTTAGCGGATCGGTAACAGATGGAATTGCGATATGCATGAACCGGGCACATCTTTCAACGTCAGTGAAATGATAAAATATCTGCGATGATTCTTACGCCGTGACAAAGCGTATGGCATAATATTTTTTTCATGGCGTGAGAGGAGCAGAATCGACTGGGTTGTCAGCCGGGGTAATTCCTCACCTCTTTCCCCGGCATCTCCAATGTCTGTGGATAAAACCTCCGTCAGCCTCATGCAGGTAAATCAGGGTATAAGGTATGCCTTCCTTCGCCTTATACCCTGTAAACATTCTCCCCGGTTCTTTGATGACGTTTCTTTCCCTTGAACATCAATGTATCAGGGTATCATGATTTAATGAAAAATTCTCTATCAGCATGAGATTATCAGACCCTGTTATTGCATCATCCACCATATCGATGACAGGATCGGCCATGTACGGGATACTCATCAGGTTGGATATTGGTCTACTTTCTGATAATCAACCGCAGGGAATATACCCTTTTTCGAAGTAAATCATAGTTATATATATTGTTATCAGTGAACAATAGAGGTATAGAGAAACCAGTTACAGACTTGTGTGATTGCTATGGAACTCCGGAAAGTCCAGTTTACAGGAGGATCATCATATGTCCTTACCTTGCCTAAGGAATGGATCGATGCAGAAAAGATCAAAAAGAATGATTCACTGGGTGTGGAGGTGCAACCGGACGGTGCACTACTTATTACCCGCTATATCGATCAGGAACCGGCCCAGAGAATAAAAGAGTTCGATATGGCTGGCATTAATGAACCATCGTACCTGTTCCGTCTGCTGATTGGTGCATATATCTCCGGCTACACATTTATTGTCATACACTCACAACAACGGTTGCCACCATTTGTTCGTGAGGTTGTCCGGAACTTCACCCAGATGACCATCGGGCAGGAGGTGATCGAGGAAACCGATACCGAGATTATGTTGAAGGATCTCCTGAATCCTGCTGAAATGCCTTTGGACAACACCATCAAGCGGATGTTTACGATTGTCAAGGCAATGCACGAGGATGCAATCACCGCAATCCGTTCACAGAACCCGACTCTTGGGAATGATGTGACAGCACGGGACAATGATGTCGACCGCCTTCACTGGCTGATCGCCCGGCAGACACATATGATCCTGTCCAATGCCGCACTCTCCCGTAAGATGGGTGTTTCACCCATTATGGCGCTTCATTATTTTACGATAAGCCGGATTATTGAAAGAATCGGGGACCATGCAGAAAGGATTGTTTTTATTGCGCAGCCGATTATTACCAAAGGAATAGATCCGGAAGTCATTGGAAAAATATCCAAGGCAAGTGAGCTTTCGACAGGAATATTTAACCGGAGCATCGTTTCATTTTTCAATAATGATATGAAAAAGGCACACCAGAATATCGAATCGCTGCATGTTCTCAATACCCTGTGCGAAGAGATTGATACGATAGTGCTCCGGCAGGAAACTCCCGATGCTATAGCACTCGGGTATATTATCGAAAGTGTGAAAAGAGCCGGGGAATACGCGGCTGATATTTCTGAGAATGTAATCAACTATCTTGTGGAGGAGGAAAGAGCACTGAAAAAAAGGAGACCTGCAAAAAATCTGTAATATGTCGTAACTGTGTTCTTTGCACCCTGGTTCTTTTTTTAGCAGAACCAGAACTTTTTACCCTTTATCCTGCCAACTATCCACGATGCAGGAGTTGGCGCGAAAACTTATCCATATGATCTTCGGTCTGGGGATAGCGGGAATAGTCCTTATCCTCGATCATGCCACAGCAACCGCACTTCTTGCCGGCGGTCTCCTGATTGGCATAATCCTTACTGACCTGATCCTCCGCGGCTATACGCTTCCTCTCTTTTCGGCCATTGTGAACTATGTTGACCGGTGTGATCCAATGCCTGGAAAAGGTGCAGTATATTTTGCAGTAAGTGCTCTTGCCTGCGTTATCCTTTTCCCGGTACCGGTGGCTGTACCGGCGCTTGTGTCTCTGGCGGTCCTGGACGGGGTTGCAACCATTGCAGGAATCAGGTTTGGCAGGACGCGTATCTATAATGGAAAATCCGCAGAGGGGGCAGCTTCTGGAATTATTGTTACCTTCCTTGTACTGCTCCTGTTTCTTCCGGTGTATGGGGCCCTGATTGTTGCACTCGTCGCGGGAATTTTAGAAATGTTCTCCCCGGTAGATGACAATTTAGTCATTCCAGTCAGCATCTGTATCCTTTTAACTCTCATTCCCGTGCTTGTTTGAGGATTGAAGGGGGAATTCGCGCTACCTGTCCCACGAAGGATGCCCTGTTCCTCATCGTGATCCGGATCCCAGTAAAGATTCCAGGATCCCCAATCGTATTTCAAATCAGTTTTCTTTGAACCCGGTAGTCATTATGTGGGATACCAGCTGATATCCAAGAATTATAAGGGATAGCCACAGGACCCCGATAATATAGCTTCCCAGAACATCACTTGCCCAGTGTGCCCCCAGGTAGATACGTGAAGGGCCGATGAGTAGGATCAGGGCACCACAGGTGGCTATGACCATTGTCCGGGCACGCCCGGTCTGGTGAAGCCATGCCAGGTAGGCGATGAAACCAAAAAAGACAACAAAAAAGAGGACGTGCCCGCTCGGGAAACTATACTGGTTGATCAGCTGGAATATGTCGGCAGGATCCAGTAAAAAATCCGGGGGACGCGGGCGGGCAACCAGTACTTTGAGAAGTGCGATGAGCACGAAACTGCTCAGGGTGACAATAATGAAACCGGCTTTGAGCACCTGGTGCCTGACCAGATAAAAAGCCGATACTGCCCCTGCCAGCATAATTCCGGCCCAGGTTTCGCCGAATGCACTTACCCCCTGCATCACCAGAACAAAGACCGGGTTTTTTTCCTCCTGCAGTTCGTGGGTAATTTTCAGATCAAAGGGGAAAACTACAAAAAAGTGCGCAACAAGGGATAGCGCAATTGCAGATGCGAGCATCAGGAAAAATATAGTTATTAATCTTTGATCCATCGTACCGGCTATAGTTAGTATATAGTATGCTTTTTTTGTTAAAAGGGTTAGTTCTGCCTTTTTAATGCAGGAGAACAATTTCCTGGCTCATATCCGGCAAAATTCACGGTAGAGGAGAATACCTGCATAATAAAATCTGCAGGACTGACGGGAGCATGGTATTACCGCACGATATCCCTCACCGTGTCAATACCCGAGAGCTCGCGGACTTTTTCAAAGCAGGCAAATGCTTCCTGCTCGCGCCTGAGCCGGTTTAAGCAGAGTCCCAGGTTGGTCCATGCGGTCACATCACGGGGATCAAGATCCAGTGCCTCTAAAAACCCCTTTTCTGCCTCTTCAAATCGCCCGAGACGTGCAAGGGCAACGGCCTTGTTGGTCATGACCGTGCCGACCCCCGGGTTCATTGCAAGGCACTGGTCATAGAACCGTATAGCCTCTTCATACCGCCCGGTTTCTGCAAGCGATACGGCCATGTTGTAGAAGGCTTTTGGGTATTTCCGGTGGATCCTGATCGTCTCTTCGTAGCAGCGGATCGCATCGGTGAGCTCCCCCAGCTGGTAATGACAGTTCCCTTTCATGAACCATGCCTCTGCATGGGAAGGATCCATCTCCACCAGCGCCTGGAAACACTTGCCCGCTTCTGTATATTGCGAGAGCCGGAACAGCGAGAGGCCTTTTACAAACCATGCATCCGGGAACTGATCACCTGTCTCAAGCGCCTGGTCACAACAGAGGACTGCTTCCCGGAAAAGACCGAGACGGTCCACTGCTGCGGCCAGGGCAACAAGCACTTCCTTATACCAGGGATCACGTTCCAGAGCACGGTCAAACCATTCGATAGCTTCAGCATACCGCCCGACACAGACCAGTGCTGTCCCGCGCTGGTAATAGTCCTGTGCTTCGTTGTCCATAAGAACCTCCTGCCGCAGGAGATGCAGCGTCATAACCGTCTCTTTACAGTGCATACCGCTGGCAGCATTATTAACCTATGGAGTGCAGGAAGCAGTCAGTCCCATAGGTTTTTTTCGTACACTGCACAACCACACTACCAGGTTCCCGTTGTGGGGATAAAATCCAGGATTGGTCCTATGCACTACAGGTTTGCCGACAGGCTCTCGCACGCCCCGAAATCATTTCTTCACGAGCTCTTCAGGGTCTCTGCAGATCCCTCCATCATCTCGTTTGCCGGCGGGCTTCCTTCATCTGCCCTGATAGATACCGAAGGGATAAGGAAGGCAACATGCCAGGTCATGGAAGAAGAACCCGCCACTGCACTCCAGTACACCACGACGGACGGCTACCTCCCCCTGCGTGAATACATTGCCGGGCGGTACCGCTCCCGGCTCGGCATCCCGGCAACTGCCGGGGAGATCCAGATCGTGAACGGGTCCCAGCAGTGCCTTGACCTCTTTGCAAAAATTTTTCTCAACGCGGGAGATCACGTCGGCATAGAGCGCCCCGGCTACCTTGGTGCAATCGAAGCGTTCTCGTTGTACGAACCGGTCATTGACACGGTACCGCTCGAAGGTGATGGCCCTGATCCGGCTGCCTTTGAGCGGCTCATCCACAGCACTTCGGTAAAATTCTTTTACGGGATACCCAACTCCCAGAACCCTTCGGGCACGACCTGGTCGCAGGAGAAACGCCGGGCAATTGCGGATATGCTCATGGACAGCGACACGGTGTTCTACGAAGACGACGCATTCGGGGAACTCTTCTTTGACAACAGACCCCGGCTGCCGGTAAAGCGCTCTCTACCGGACCAGGCTGTGCTCTCCGGTTCATTCTCAAAGATCATCGCGCCGGGTATGCGTATCGGCTGGATATATGCACCTGCCGGGATCCTCACGCAGTTTAATATCGTAAAACAGGCAGCAGACCTGCATTCCAATTTCTTCTGCCAGATGATCCTGCACCGGTACCTGACGATGTATGATCTCGATGAGCATATCAGGAACATTGTCAGGGTGTACAGCAGGAAGTGCCGGCTGATGTGCGACCTTCTTGACGACCTGGTACCGCAGCTGGCTCATACCACGCCGGAAGGCGGCATGTTCCTGATGGCTGCACTCCCCCGGGGTCTGTCGTCCGGGACCGTTTTTGAAGAAGGGATCAAACGAGGAGTCGCCGTCTTGCCCGGTCTGCCTTTTTATATCGACGGGGGAGGGACTGATACCATCCGTATGAACTTCTCAACCGCATCCGAAGAGCAGATCCAGGACGGGATGGTCCGGCTGGCGCGGGTGATTGCCGATCTTCAGAAGACCTGAAAAGTTGTTGCACTACACCTGCGGCAGTATGGTACCATGGATCCGTCCATGATTTTCTCCCGTGAATAATGCAGGGACGCCGCAGCATAGGAGTTGGCATCATACTGATGGTCCCTGCAATTAAAGTCCTTTTATTCATGCAAAAAAACCGTGAAGTGAACGGGCACACGAGAGAGAAAAGAACATCATTATAGGGGCTGATCCACTCTTTTTCTCAAATCTTTTATGTTCTTTGCCTGCTAACCTACTAAAGCGATGTCACCAATGCGTACCTGTATCCTGTCTGGTCTGCTTATTGCAGGTCTCATCCTCTGTGTAGGGTGTATACAGTCCGCCCCGGCGACAGATCAGGCCACACCATCGGCCGGGACAGTATCCATGACACCAACTGCCGAATCCTCAAAACTGGTAAAACTCGAGACGAACGTGGGGAATATCACCATTGCACTTGATCCTGCCATGCCTGTCACTGCAGGCAACTTTGAATCGCTCGTGAAAAAAGGCTATTACGACGGTGTAATCTTCCACCGGGTCATCGATGGCTTTATGATCCAAGGCGGCGACCCGACCGGCACCGGCCGGGGCGGGCCCGGTTATGTAATCAGGGATGAGTTCACGATGAGCAACCGGAATGACCGTGGTACAATCTCCATGGCAAACGCCGGCCCCAATACCGGGGGAAGCCAGTTCTTCATCAACCTTGTCGGGAATAACTTCCTGGATGCAAAACATCCGGTCTTTGGCAAGGTCGTCGAAGGCATGGATGTGATTGATACAATCGCCAAAGTAAAGACAGATGCAAACGACCGCCCGGTCGCAAACGTCACGATCATCCGTGCCGTGATGGTATGAGATTTTTTTTATTTTGCCCTGTTTTTGAAAAGTAACCGTGGATTTTTGTTTTCTGCCGGGCCGGGCCCTTACCCGGCGATTCTTTTAAAAATTCTTCCTTCCACAAAAAGGGCATGAGGCCTCTCCCTTTCCGGTACAGACCCTGTACTTTTAAGCACCAGTGATGGAGTACCTTTCCCGGGCGCTATGCCGATCGGGGTATGATATATCGGGAAGGAAAAAACCCGTGGGATCAGATATAAAAAAATCTGGTGTGGATCATAGCCTGTTGTCCCCCCAGGACTTGAAGATCTCGAACCAGACGACACTGATGGCACCTGCTGCCAGGCAGGTACCGAGATCGGGCAGGGAAAGGCTGCCAAACCGGAACAGGTCCTGAAGTACGGGCACGTAGAGGACAAGCAGGAGACTGGCAATCGTCCCGGCAAATACCCAGAAGAGCGCCCGGTTGGGGGTGCGCAGGGATGTAAGGAGGTTGTCTGACCATGAGCGGTTGGTCAGGATGAGACAGAGATTAGCCGCAACAATTGTGGTAAATGTCAGGGCCCGCACCTCTGGTTCAGCGAAACCGCGGGATAGTGCGCTGACATAGATAACCATCACGACAGCAAGCACGACAAATCCCTGCAGCAGGCTGAGCGCCAGGGTGCGACGGGTGAAGAGGCCCTCGTCCTTCCCCCGTGGCGGGCGTTTCATTGCACCTGCCTCCTCCTTTTCCGATTCAAAGACGATCGAACAGGCAGGATCGATAATCAGTTCAAGAAAAACGATATGAACCGGGAGGAGGACAAGCGGCATGGTGAAGAGCACGGGAATAAGCGACATACCGGCGATCGGGACATGGATCGAGAAGATATATGCCATAGCCTTTTTTAAGTTGTCAAAGATCCGCCTCCCCATCCTCACCGCAGACACAATCGACGTGAAGTTGTCGTCCAGCAGGACCAATGACGCCGATTCACGGGCAACATCGGTCCCCCGCTCCCCCATCGCAATCCCGATATCTGCAGCTTTAAGGGCGGGGGCATCATTGACACCGTCGCCAGTCATCGCGACTACCTCACCATTGGTTTTGAGTGCCTGCACAATCCGCAGTTTCTGTTCCGGAACAGCCCGTGCAAAGATAGTTGCCGTGCGAATCCGTTGCCGGAGATCCTCCTCGCTCATTGCATCGAGTTCCGTGCCGGTGATGATCCCGTCACGTATAGTCAGACCGATCTGGTGGGCGATGTTCTGCGCTGTCAGCGGGTAGTCCCCGGTGATCATGATCACCCGGATCCCGGCAGAATTGCACTCCCTGACCGCATCTGCCACCTGAGGCCGGACCGGGTCGGCAAAACCGACAAGCCCAAGGAAGGTAAAGGTAAACCCGTGCTGCACCGCAGGAAGATCTGTGATAGTAAACGAGGCATGTGCTACCCCGAGCACGCGGAAACCTTCAGAAGCCAACGCGTTGATGGGCGTTGTAAGCTCTTTCATCCGGGCCGCATCGAAATGGCACAGGTCGGCGATAGCTTCAGGTGCACCTTTTGTCGCGATGGTGTACTCATTGCCGTCCGGTGACCTCCAGACATTGGACATAGCCAGGAGGGCAGGGGAAAGGGGATATTCCTGAACAAGTTCCCAGATTGCATGGATATGTTCGGTCTTCCCGAATTCACCCTCGCTGAGCCGGACGAGCGCCTTTTCCATCGGGTCAAAGGGATCTCTTTTGCAGGCAAGGATTGCATACTCGATGATGCTGTGGCAGACTTCCGGAACAGGCGTAGTTCCCTCTGCATCATAGTCACACATCAGGTTCTGTGCAAAGAATTTTTTTACCGACATCCGGTTCTGCGTCAGGGTACCCGTCTTGTCCACGCATAATACGGTTGCCGATCCCAGCGTCTCGATTGCCGGTACATGACGGGTGAGCACGTTCCTGCCGGACATCCGCCAGGCCCCGAGTGCAAGAAAGATTGTCAGCACGACCGGGAACTCTTCGGGAAGGATTGCCATCGCAAGCGTAATCCCGGCAAGGATTCCCTCAATCCAGTTATTCCGTGTAAGACCGTACACGATCACAATCACAGTGCACAGCAACGCACCAGCCAGCGCTACGGTCTTTACCATCCGTGAAATCTCGGCTTTCAGCCGGGTCTCGTCCCGGTCAAGAGTTGTGAGCACAGCACCTATCTTTCCCATCTCGGTCCGGAGGCCGGTTGACCGGACACGGGCCAGCCCCTGTCCCGAAACAATGAGCGTTCCGGAATAGACAACGGGCTGGTCATCGCCACCGGGACGGTCTGCGCTGACTCCTTGTGTCCATGCCACTTTCCGGACCGGCACAGACTCTCCGGTAAGAAGGGACTCATCAGCAGAGATGTTGTTTGAAACCAGCAGGACCGCGTCAGCCGGTACCCGGTCACCTTCTGCAAGGATGAGCATATCACCGGTAACGACTTCGCGACCGGCAACCCTTTTCTGTTCCCCGTCACGGATCACGATTGCACGGGGGCTTGCAAGGTTTTTTAACGCTTCGAGTGCCCGCTCGGTTTTTTGCTCCTGGTAGACCGTGATCCCGATAACGACGAGCACAAAACTCATCATCATCAGCCCCTCGGAAACATCGCCAAGAACAAAATAGAGCAGCCCGCTGGCCACAAGCAGGAGGAACATCGGTTCGTGAATTACTTCAAAGATGATGGAAAAAATGCTCCTTTGCTGTGATGACGGGAGTTCGTTATACCCCTCCTCCAGGAGCTGTGCTGATGCTTCTGCACCCGACAGGCCCCCGACAGAAGCAGGATCAGGTAACTGGCGCCGGGATGTTTTTGAAAAAACGGAAGTGTTACCTGAAGGTCCCACGAAGGAATCCTCCACTACATGGTTCGTAATCTCTATTAATCCCGTAGTGCTGATAGTATCGTTCGCGCGGGCCGGAGATCGTTCCTGTCATTTCAAGAGAGGTATCGGATGTTCCCTTTTCATACCTGACAGACTGGCGATCAGGGAAGTAATCGATCCGGACAGGAACCCGCTTTTTTGGTACAAGACTACCAGTGCATTCAGGATAGTTCATGATTCCACTTGGATTACAATTGAGAACCTATAGGTTTTTCGATAGAAGTTCCCTTCAGCACCTTGTGTATATCTGTCTCACGCCTCCGTTGCAAGAAGATACTCATTGCCCAAAAATCAGGAGTGTCCATAAAAAACGGGATGTAATAAAGTACTATCAGGAGTGATTGTGCTCGTTCCGGTGCGGGGGGAGTGCCTGTGCAAATACGCACAGAGCCTCGAGTGATTGTTGCCTGTCCAGTGCCGAGACCATCGTGATGACTGCCGCACTGAACTCTTTTTGGATTAAATCCGGTCGTGCCCCGATACTGTCGCACTTGTTTAAGAATATGACAAACGGGATCGCGGCAGCAGAGAGCGAATCATGGAGATGGCGGATGAAATCATCGACCGGACTTGTTGCATCGATAAGCAGGATTGCCCCGTCCATTCCTCTGCCGATGATATCGCGGGCAAACTCAAACCGCTCCTGTCCCGGGGTACCAAAAATATGGATATGGTTTCCGTTCGCCTGCACGCGGCCGTAATCGAGTGCCACCGTTGTGGTTCCAGCGGTACACCTGGCTTCCACATGGCTGGATTCCAGGTCAAGGGTCTTTATCAACGTGGTTTTTCCTGCACCAAAGGCTCCGAAAACCACGATCTTGCATTTTTTATCGTCAGGCATTATCATGAAATATGACAGGGTATGCTTTTATCATTTCGGTACGACGCGATACAATCAAAAAAAAGACAACTCCTGAGAAATGCACATCCAAAACGCCCACGAAATAACCTGCTGGCACGTTTGGCTTTTTTAAAAAATACGAAATGCCGGTCACTGGTACTACAACACTTTCCAGACCAGAGCAGGGGTAAAAGGAGAGAACAGGCACGGTCCCCTCTCTTGATTATCTTTTTTTTATATCAATAAAAAAAGAATAAAAAAGGGACAGGGAAGAAAAATTTATCCCGACAGGTAATCGCCCGGCGTCGGGAGGACTTCTTTGAGCCCTTTGCGCTTGCGGATTGCAACCACAACTTCCTTGAGCATGCTGTTGGGTACGAGTTCGAATCCGGCAAACTCCGTGTTCCACATTGCACGGCCTTCGGTTGCGGAGCGTATATCGCCTGCAAACCCGAAGAGCTCGGCAACCGGTGCCTTGCCAACGACAGTAATCGTGTCACCCTCGCTTGTCATGTCAAAGACCTGGCCACGGCGTCCCTGGATCTGGGAGGTCGCTGCACCCATCTGGTCCATGGGGACGGTGATCTGGATCTTCTGGACGGGCTCTAACAGGGAGTCCCCGGCAACCAGCATACCGCCCTTGATCGCACCACGGACAGCAGGGATAACCTGTGCCGGGCCACGGTGAATTGCATCCTCGTGCAGCTTGACATCGACAAGCGTCATCTTGAGATTCTGGACCGGCTCATCTGCAAGGGGACCACCGGCAAGTGCCTCGTGGATACCTTCGATGATCAGTTCCATCGTCTCATTGAGGTACTGGACACCTTTAGTCCTGTCGATGAGCATGTTGGTACCCTTGATGTCCTTGATGCTCTTGGCATCATCCTTTCCCATGCCAACCTTCATGAGAATGTCACGGCGCTCGAGCATCGGCTGGTTCATCGAGACCTCGCCTTTCTTGATCAGGTCAACAATTTCATCGGGGAGCACTTCAAGATCGAAATAGAACCGGTTGTGGCGGTTCGGGGACTTGCCTTCCACAGACTCAACCTTCTGGACTACGGTCTCACGGTAGACAACGATCGGTTCCGAGGTGACGATCTCGACACCCTTGTCCCGCTTGATACGGCCGGTGATGATCTCGAGGTGCAGTTCACCCATACCTGAAATCAGGTGTTCACCGGTCTCTTCATTGATGGTGATGACCAGTGTCGGGTCTTCCTTTGCAACCTGCCGGAGCACTTCAACGAGCTTGGGCAGGTCCTTCATATTTTTTGCCTCAACGGCAACCGTCATGACCGGTTCAGAGTAGTGCTTGAGCGATTCAAACGGTGTGATTTCCAAAAGCGAGGTAACCGTTGATCCGACCATCGCGTCCTTAAGACCAGTCACTGCCGCGATATTCCCACCGACAATTTCTTCGACTTCAACGCGCTTCGGGCCCATGAAGATACCAACCTGCTGGAGCCGGTTCTCCTTTAATGCCGAGCCCATAACATAGAGACTGTCACCACGCTTGATGCGCCCGGAGAAAAGACGTCCGGTTGCGACTTCGCCTGCATGAGGATCAAATGAGATATCGGTGACCATCAGTGAAACCGGACCGTTCGGGTCGCAGGTGATCATGGCCTTGCCTTCCTTTGACTCCTTATCCCCGTGCCAGATGACCGGGATACGGCGCTTCTGGGCATCGAGGGGATTGGGGAGCTGATTTACGACAATATCAAGAAGAACTTCGGAGAGAGGACTGTTCTTTGCTAAGTACTTCATGTCGCCTTCACGGCACTTGTCGTACACAACCTTGAACGAGATGCCACTCTTCTTCATGAAGGGTGCAGAGACTGCCCAGTTGTAGAGTGCGGAGCCAAACGCGACTGTGCCTTTTGCAGCATCGAGTTTCCAGCCGTTGTTATAGGCTTCCTCGTTCATGCCCTTGATCAGTTTGTTGACCTTGTCGATCACTTTACCAAGCCGGATCTGCATCTCCATCTCGTCGACTTTAAGCTCGTTAATGAGACGGTCGACCTTGTTGATGAAGAGGATGGGGCGGACCTGTTCCTTAAGGGCCTGCCGGAGCACGGTTTCAGTCTGGGGCATTGTGCCTTCGACTGCATCGACGAGCACTACTGCACCGTCAACCGCACGCATTGCACGTGTTACGTCACCACCAAAATCAACGTGACCCGGTGTGTCGATCATGT
>CAYWHL010000006.1:0-27537 GCA_964457995.1 uncultured Methanoregula sp.
CTAGGTCGCCAATTTATATTAAATGATTTTTTTGTACTTAAACTATATTTATACTCTTGCTATTTTAATAATGCCAAGAAATCCGATTTTTATTAATAAAATCCATCTCCATTGCTGAATCTCATGTTTGTTACCCTGAAATCTCTGATTGGATATTTTTTATTACGACCCGGATAAGACCAAGATGTGCATCCGCAGTCGTAAAGACACACAGGAAAAGATCTCCACACGGCGCAATAATGAATTTGTTTTCATCAGTTTCAAGGATCATCTGGTCAAGGGAGCCGATTTTCAGGTCCTGGGCGATTTTACTCCCTGCACGCATGAGATCTTCAGCAGAAGCAGCCACATGCTCGAAATCCGCATCTCCTGTCCACTGAAGAGGAAAACCTTCAAAAAAAGCAGCAACTGCAATAACTCCTGTGAGGCTTTTAATCTTTTGTAATTTTGTTTCATCGAGAAGCTCGGGTAACTCCCTGCCAGGTAAATCTGACACCTCATCAATAATCAGATATGAACCGGGGGTGGCTGAAAGGGAATGAGTCCCGTTAGTAAGTAATCCTTCTTCGAGGGATATCTGAACAGCACGGGAGAATTCTGGTTCAGTATATTTTCGCACGTTGAATGTCTGCGGGGATTCCCAGCTGCCTGTCGGATCCATCGGCATATGTAAAAGTGCAGAGTTCCCGCGAAAAAATTGATTATTGTTATTAAAATATGCCCCGGCAATCTTTCCATTGTCGGTGAGTATGAAGCCATGACCAGAAGGGCTTTCAATCTCGACTAATCCACGGAAACTCATAAGATACTGGAGTAAACCTTCTTTCTGAGGGTTAGTGAATGTTCCCTCAACAGTTCCAGCAGGTAATCTCATAAAAATTATGCATTTAATCAGAGTGCAGCAACAAGCCGTTCCTTGTTTTTCTTTAATTCATATCTGATCCGTCCAATGTTGGCTGTAGTATCTGCGACAATGGCGATCAGTTCATCAACGGAAAGTGGCGAGAGAATGATAGGTCCTTTCGCCAGTTCGACAATCATCTGAGAAAGTTCACCTTTTCCCAGTGTATTTCCCATCGCTTCAGAAGTTCCAAGACCGGTTGAAGCCATAGCGCCCAAAGCTTCAATATCAACTTTTCCGGATACTGCACTTTCAATAACAAATCCATCTCTTCCAATAACAACCGCAGCTGATACCCCTTCGATTTTAAGAAATTCCTCCAATAACGGCTTCAACATTTCCTTATCACCAGATAAAGGATTCTTTCTTTTTTTTTGCTATTAAAATGTTGGTCTTTCTCATAAAAGTGTGATGGAAATACGAAATTTCAAAAAATATCTAAATTACTGTATCTGTTTTTACTTTCCCTTAAAGGAGAAGGCAGTATCACCAATCAATATCTTAAAAACTTCATAATGTGCACAGCAGAAAAGTCAGTAAAAGGTAATTATAGTAAGAAACCATTACAATACATCATAATGCAACTCCCGAGGGGTACATTTCGAAATATCAAACGGCACACGCTGGTTAGGGTACTTCTTGAAGAACTCCAGGAGATGAAATATACCGGGATATGCACGATCTCTTGTAAGGGTGGAAACTGTACTGTTGTTTTTAATTCCGGTAAACGTATCCTTGCACAATACCACGACACTCTTGGCGATGCTGCATGGGATGAACTGCTGAAAATTACCAGTGAGTATGTGGATGCTGCATTGTCTACTCTTGATAATGCACAGCTTCAGCTTTCCCTTGAATTCAACAAGACCTGCCGGATCGGAAAGGAAATACGAACAGAAAAACCACTTCCCGAAAAAAAATCTGAACTGCAACTGCAATCAATAAAAAATTCTCCGTTAGCTCCCGCAGCACGGGTACAGGCTGCGATGGTCAAAAACCACCCAAAACCAGTACTCACGGAAACACGTGCCTTTAATGCGTCTGCTATCGTAGAAACGTTACATACTTCGGAATTGCCAAAAATAATAAGTGATATCCAGTTTCGAAGAGCAACTCATAAGCAATCTGCAGCAGTCCCGCAAAAATCACCGGTTCATGCCCAAAGACAGGAGGGAGAGAAGAAATCTGAAGATATGGTAACATATCATACAGATACAGATATCAATAGTTTTGATGCGGATATCATCACCTTTGAAACCATGGATGTAGATTCCATCACTGATAAAATCCGCGGTGAATGTAAGACCATAATCAAACAACTTCAGCTTGAACATCTGACAGACGACTAATATCGGGAGGAAGAGGGTATACGTTTGACCAGTTTGCTGGAATCATGGTCCGGGTATAGTATTCCCCTGATTATTATCGGCATTCTTTGTATTGCAGTTATTGTTGTGGCAGCGCATACTATTAAAAAAAACCGTGAAAAAAAGCAAGTGCTCCAGAAGAAATACAAAGCCAGTAACTTTTCTTATCAGCGCCAGAAGTACCGCCCTGAAAAAAAACTGATACAAAGAATGCTCCCTGCATTGCAGTCCCGCACGGTACCAAAAACCCCAATACCTGCATCAGAAGAAAACACTATCCTTCATAATAAAACTGATAACACCCAGAATCTGTTGCAGCTTACCTGGAAATATTCTCTTGATATATGTACAATCGCCACTTCTGACGGACTTGTAGTTGCCACTTCCGGAGGGGAACAGGCACAAACCGATGCAGCTACTTATGGCAAGATGCGAACTCCCGATCAAAACCTAATTATTCCCGGTGTCATGATCTTTGAGCTGAAGCTCAAGGGGTCTGCCCTTGTTGGTATAATCAGGACCAAAAATCCGGTATCGGAAGATATTTCAAAGAAAATTGCTGCGGATACTCAGGCAATGTTAAACTTGTGGGAATAATCTGACAAAGTGAGAAATTGGGTAATCTTATATAAATCAAATAGAAATATTCACACAACAGGGTGTTCAATGGTTAAGGTTTACACAATCGCTTCCGGAAAAGGTGGAACTGGGAAGACAACTGTTTCTGTTAATCTCGGAACGATGCTTGCTCAACTCGGTAAAGAGACCTTTCTTATGGATGCTGATATCGGTATGGCAAATGTCGGCCTGCTTCTCGGCCTGCAGGATGCCCCGGTGACCCTTCATGAAATTCTTGCCGGCAAGGCCAATATCAATGATGCGATATATGAATGTCCTGCAGGACTTAAGGTTATTCCTGCGGGTATATCTCTCCAGGGGTTCCAGCAGGCAGATCCGGAAAAGATCCGGGACGTGATGAGCGAGATTATCAAACGCTGCGAATTTTTATTGATTGATGCCCCGGCCGGGATAAGCAAGGATGGCATTGTGCCTCTCGCGGTTGCCGATGAGGTTATCCTTGTCGTAAATCCTGAACTCTCTTCCATTGTAGATGCCCTCAAGACAAGGATACTTACAGAACTTGTGGGGGGTCATGTCCTTGGTACAATTATCAACCGGGTCGATCAGGACAACCCCGATCTCATGATTAAAAAGATGGAGAAGGTGCTCGGGGTCAAGGTACTCGGGTTTATACCAGAAGACACCAATGTACGTCGTGCCGCTTCTGCAAGAACGCCGCTGGTTATCAAGTATCCAACATCCCCTGCTTCAAAAGCCATCCGCCGTATTGCCTCCGGCCTTATTGGCGTCACCTATAAAGATGAAGAGGATAAGGCAAAGAAAGAAGGATTTATCGAAAGGTTCACAAAAGCCGTTTTTACCAAGAAGAAAGTGAAGTGAGGGGGATTTCCCTGTCTCTCTGGTTAATGACCCCTTTTTTTAGCCAAAACAGACAGTATACCTGTAATATCTGTCAGGGAGTACAGTAACACTTCCCTGGATGAAGAGAAATCCATCTTTACGAGATCAGGCTCCAGCGCAGAGGATTTCATAATCGCATCCTTCCGGAAAATGTCCTGCAAATGATACTTCCCTTCTTTTTACAGTATCATCGAATAATAGTGGTATCTATGTCGTCATCTTCAACAATCAGGATTCCGGGTATTGGTGACATAAAGGGTATAAATTATTAATATATCAGCTAATGAAAATGGTGTTGGGATTTGCTTAAAAATCCTTTATTCTGGTTTATTGGTTATTGTAAAGACACAATGTTCGTCACCTTTAGACCGGCACCTGATTTCACGACACTGCACTTTTTTCCCAAAGGATCCCTCAACAATACCGGCAAGAAGACCGGCTGTGCAATAGCAGACATTTTTTCCTGTATTCCCAAACGCTTCGGACTCAACTGTATGTTCAAGCGTGATTGTTTTTTCCTTCTTTGCTTCATTCCATTCCATACAGATGATCCTGAACCAGCCCATCTGCGAGTAAAAGGTAAACGCCATGTCTGCAAGGATGTGGGGCTTTGTGATGCCCATCTTCTTGTAATGCTCAACATTCTCCTTGCCCATATCCATGTACGCCCGGTAATTGACTCCACCGGCTGGCATCTCGCCCATCGTCTTTTTTAACGAATTCATCATGGAGGTGAAAACAAAACGGGGCATCATGACGACCGGATCATCGATCAGTTTGATTGTTCCTTCAACAGGTTTATGATCAATAAATTCGGTGATAGCGGACTCTCCTTTCACAATTGCTTCCGCCTTGAATTTCCAGCTGGATTCGGCCTGGTCAGCAACAAACTCGCAGAATTCATCGCCTTTTGCGTGGCAGGTCTTCTCAAGACAGAACCAGTTCATTCCGGTTACGGCCATCAGCACACCTTCGATCCAGCCCTGGTGAATACCGCAGACCGGCATATTCCAGTCCTTCATAACCTGGGATTCAAAGGTCTGTTTTGTACGGAGGATGATCCGCTTATCACTTGCCTCCACAAGCTCAAAAGGGGCACCCCAACCCTGCTGGTGCTGGAGCTTAAAGACGAGCATGAGAAATTCTGAAGGTTTCAGGTCAATGCCCAGTTTTTTTAACAGATTGTTAAGACCGACAGACCCCAGACCAACCGAACGGAAAAGATTGCGTACGGCTTTCACCGCAAGTTTCTTATTGAGGTTCAATTCGTACATCTCGTAGATGGCTTTTATGAGATAATTCGGGTTACTTGCGGTCTTTACCCCAAAAACGGAATATGACCCCGCAAGCAGGTCCATCTCTATATAGGGGGTGATACTTTTCTCTCCTTTGATAAATGCCTCGAAATCTTCACGTCCGATTTTCATGGAAGAAAATTCTGTTATTCTCTGATTAAAGCATTTCTCCATTTTTATTTAAGCACATTTCAGGTATTCGTGGCAAATTTAAGGAATAACAGGTTAAATAGTATTAAATTTCCATGAGAGATTTTGCATTAAGATCAAGAAGAATTTTTGAGTGCGAATCATCAAATGTTAGATAAAATGTAGTAATATTCTGCGAACGGTCCCTGACGATACAATTGTATTTCCCATGCATCAGTTTAAAACTGGCAGTTCCTTCATCAGTGGTGATGTCGTTCCCCAAAACCTTGCCTTCACTTCGGACAGACACATTGACACCATTTTGCGGGATGGTATCCTTCTGGATTGTAAGGGTAAGTACACCCATACCCTCGCTTTTCTTACCGATTTCAGGTATCAAAGTCGGGACGCTCTTTTTTAAGTGAGTTTTTTCAAATATCCTTGACCCCATAACAACAGCATCGATAATATCCGGCTTCACATCATAAAATTCGAATTTTTCGTTACCGGAAATCATCAACACCGCTTTATCGCTGTACAATGACCCCTTATCGTCAATATAGATGGCACCTTCGGCCTCTCCATCGATAAATGCGAGATAATACTCCCGTTCACTCTCTTTTGCCACCGCTAATCCATTGGATTTCCGTGATGAGGCAAACTGGAACAGTTCGTGGAGTGCGAACATGTTAACGAATTTTGAACCCCTGATAATATTTTCCAGCAGGTCATGGATTACGTTTGGGATACTCTTTTTCAAATGAGTCTTTTCAAAAATCCGGCACCGCATGACAATAGTTTCAACAATATCCGGGGTAATTTCATAGAAATCGAATTTTTCGTTACCGGAAATCATTTTTGCTGCCTTATCACTATACTCGGTTCCCTTTTCATCGATATAGATGGCACCTTCGGCCTCACCGGCAATGAATGCAAGATAATATTCCCGCCCGTTCTCTTTTGCTACAGCAATCCCGTTGAAGCTCCGTGATGAGGCAAACTGGAATAGTTCATTGAGGGTGAAGGTTCCCAGATGCTTTGAGCCTTTATGGATATTTTTTATCAGGTCCTGAATTTTCATTAAAACTCATCTCATCGCGTATAGTCTTTATGAAGAGATTCCCACGAGCTCTTTTTCATCTCAATATAGTGGAGTTATTTGCAACATGTGTATTTTACATTTGCGGAAAAATTTTAGATCTAGTACTTTATCGCCATACATAAGTGTTCAAAAGAAAAAGAGTATACCGGATTTATGGAAATTCTCTACCCGATGGTAATCTCTGCGGTTGCAGTCCTTGCCACTCTGATCTATGCCTCTTTTCTTGATATCAGGGATCGCCGGGTACCGTTTATCTATTGGTTGCCTATGCTTGGAGTAGGCATTATCTGTACTGGATACGTCCTGTGGCAGACAACAGCCAGTTTAAGTCTCATCACCGGTTACCTTGCCCTTGTTGCATGTTTTCTCTATGCGGATTATCTGGACAGTCGGGGAAGAACGGATTCATTAGGCCTCACGTTTTATTATAAAAAATCCTCAATTTTTTACTATCTTGCAATCGTCCTGATTCTCCCTGCCCTGTCCTGGTTTGTTTTTGCACCATCGCTGAATGCCCAGCTGGTTGCCTGGTACGCAATGTTTGTCGGAATACTGGGATACATTTCATACAGGGAATACAAAGGCAGACCTGAAGAAAACGACCGACGAAAACGCAGGATAGCGGAATCAAATATACAGGAAACCATCAACCGCTGGTATTTTGTGCTGATCGTCATGATTTTTTCGATTACCTCCGTGCTCATGCTATTAAGCCCAGATGGCTGGGGATCCCCTGCCTTTGTAATACTGCTCCTGGCAGTATTTTGCGGTGTGTTCTATATTTTTGCACGAATGCATCTCTTTGGTGGTGCAGATGCATGGGCACTTATATTCATTTCATTTTGTATTCCCACGTTCCCGTTCACACCTCTCCTTGGTAATCCGCCCCTTGGTTTTTTTTCATTTTCGGTCCTCATCAATGCCCTGCTGATAAACATGGTAGCACCGGTCGGTATTTTTTTTATTAATCTATTCCGCGGGAACAAGGCCCCGCTGATGTATATGTTCTTTGGATTCCCGGTTCAAGGTGACAGTATCCAGGGGGAATGGGGTTTTATCATGGAGGATATTGAAGATAAGAACGGAACGGTAAGCCGGAAATTCATCGGCTTTTGGGATTCCATCAGGAGGATGTATGCCGGCAAAGACAGGGTTTACACAAAAGACCTCAGGGAACATCCTGAAAAATTTAAAAAGGAACTCGCAGTATACAGGAATGCAGGCACCGTCTGGATTTCCTATGCAGTCCCATTCATCGTACCTATCACAGCCGGACTGATTACTGCTCTTGTTTTTGGGGATATTCTTTTTGCGTTGATGAACGTTATTGCTGGAGGCAGATAACATGCTCAACCTGAAATTTGTGGATGGACTGATTCCTGTCATTGTGCAGGATGCAAAGAGCCGTGAAGTACTGATGATGGCGTATGCAAACGATGAAGCTGTCAGTCTCACCCAGGAGACAGGATATGCCCATTACTTCAGCCGGAGCAGGAGGAAGCTCTGGATGAAAGGTGAAGAGAGCGGGCATTACCAGAAAGTACTGCAAATCCTCACAGATTGCGATGAGGACTGCCTGATTTACCTCGTGGAGCAGAAGGGCGCTGCCTGCCATACGGGATACATCTCCTGCTTCTACCGGACACTTTCAGGGGAGATGGTAAGTACAAAAGTATTCGACCCGGAAAAAGTGTACGGGAAAAAGGGAACCTGATACCTGTCTCTCTATTATCTCAAGAACGCTGGTACAGGGAAAAATAGGGAAATATATCAGCTAATCTGGATGATATGAGGAGGACAGAGATCTGCTGCTTCCTGTGCACAACAACCAAGACAATCCGGAATTATTGCTTCTGCCCGGTTACCATTGAACCGGTATTCATCAATAATCTCGGAGAATGAATCACAATGATTCTGGCTAAATACTTCCGGGCAGGTATTCCAGCAGGCTCCGCAGCTCACGCAGGCCATGCGATCGATAATAACATTCATCGTTTCAATCCCGTATGCTGTTAAAACAGATTGGGTTTGTGGGGATTATAGGTGTACGCTTGATTTTCAACCATCCGCTCTTTTATAAACAAAGGACCCGATAGAACACAGAACAAAAGGGACGGTTCATCATGACCATCAAAATCTGCACACTATATTGTCGGGAATAACAGCACGATAGCACACCATTCATTGTAGTTTTGGAGACACAACCTGCCGGAGAACCTTTTTTACTTGATCGATACCTAATAACCAACAAATGAAACTTATTCAGTATGCAATTATTGCCGGTCTCATTATTACCTTCATTATCACCATCGCTGTTTATCCAACTGTTCCGGATCGTGTCGTATCACACTGGAATGTTGCGGGCCAGGCTGACGGATACATGTCGAAGTTCTGGGGACTGGGTCTCATCCCCCTTATCATGACCGCCTGTGTTGCCCTGTTTGCAGTGATTCCCCGCATCGATCCGCTTAAAAAGAATTATGAGAAGTTCGGGAACTACTACAAGGGGTTCATACTCCTGTTTGTCCTCTTCCTGCTGGCTATTCAGGTCCAGATCATTGTCTGGAGCAGCGGGTACCAGGTAAGCCCGAACCTCACGTTGCCTGTCATTATCGGAATCTTCTTCATTTACATCGGATTTCTCATTGAGCATGCAGAGCAGAACTGGTTTGTGGGAATCCGCAATCCCTGGACATTAAGTAGTAAAACAGTATGGAAGAAAACACATGAGATCGGCGGGAAATTGTTCAAAATTGCCGGAATTATCTCCTTTACAGGTTTATTATTCCGGGATTTTGCCATCTGGTTCATCATGGTGCCAGTTCTTGTAGTCGCGGTGTATACTACAGTCTATTCGTATGTAGAATTTCAAAAGGAAGTGAAAAATTCAAAAAATCAGGGCGATCTTTTGGGAGTCCGGTAAAAACTATCTTGACGTGGGTCCAGGAGATCTTCCCATGACATAATCCAATCCGGGCCTAATACGGGCTCTGGTTATCATGATATTGCAATTGGACAGCTCTTATTCGGCAAAATGCAGATCTATTGTTTCGGGAAACCGTCGATACACCGTCAATTTTGTTAACGGGCTGTGTTGCACAGTCCAAAAAAGTTCTAAATAGCGCCTTTTGGATGGTTGATAATTCTTTTTATCTCCGCCAGCATGCTCGCAATGGGGAGAACCCCACTTATGGGTGACGACAAGGAACTGTCAGTTGCCTCGGGAATCTGATATGGATGAAACCTGCCCCCACATCCCCCACCCTACATCCCTTCGAACCTCTTATAAACAGTAACATGCCAATAAGTACCCTACCAACGATCACCCATCGTTGGTGCGAATAGTATACGAGAGCATACCATATGGGAGGAATAATATTTTATGATACTAGTACCAGATACGAGCGTCCTTATCGATGGACGTATAACATCGATGATAAAAGCCGGAGAATATAAAGGCGCAACAATAATCGTTCCTGAAGCAGTTATTGCAGAACTGGAAGCCCAGGCAAATAACGGGCGCGAAATAGGATTTTCCGGCTTAAATGAACTGCAGCAGCTCTGCAAGATGGCGGAAGAAAAAACGATAGAACTCAAATTCTCCGGTATTCGCCCGTCGCTCGAGCAGGTCAAGCTCGCGAGCGGCGGTGAAATCGACGCGATGATCAGGAATATCGCCATTGAGAATTCGGCACGGTTCATCACCAGTGATTTCGTACAGGCTGAAGTGGCACGGGCAAAAGGACTGGACGTCATCTACTTAAAAGCTCAGGTGAGCGACTTCGTTCCCCTCGGCATCGACCAGTTCTTTGATGAGCACACGATCGCGGTATACCTCAAGGAACGGGTCTGCCCGAGCGCAAAGAAGGGCACCATTAACGATATGAAACTCGTTAAGATCCGCGAGCAGCCGACAAGTGAGTATGAGCTCCGTGCCCTTGCACAGGAAATCCTCGAGCGGGCAAAACGCGATCCAGACGGGTTCATTGAAGTCGAGAAGCGCGGCATCACCGTTGTCCAGATTGGTTCGATGCGGATTGCAATCGCACGTCGCCCGTTCTCGGACGGCATGGAGATCACTGCTGTACGCCCGATTGTTGATGTGACCCTGAAAGACTATACAAAAGCTGATCTCATAACAAAAAAGATCACCAGCGAGAAACGAGGGTTAATTATAGTCGGGGCTCCCGGTTCTGGTAAGACCACACTGGCCCAGAGTGTCGCAACCTACCTTTCTGACAGTGGTTTTGTCGTCAAGACCATGGAAGCACCCAGAGAGTTGCAGGTGCCGGACCAGATCACCCAGTATACTATGCTTGATGGCAGCATGTCCAACACCGCAGATGTACTCCTGCTTGTGAGACCGGACTATGTCATCTTCGACGAACTGAGAAAAAACGAGGATTTCAATGTCTTTGCCGATATGCGACTTGCCGGCCTTGGCATGATCGGTGTCATCCATGCCAATGGTGTGCGGGATGCAGTCCAGCGTTTTTCCGACCGCGTGGACTTCTCAGTTCTCTCACAAATAGTCAACACCATTATCTTTGTCAGCCTGGGAGTAATCACAAAGATATATGACGTGGATTTCACCATCAAGGTCCCCGAAGGTATGGCAAATGAAATGCACATCCGCCCGGTAACTATCGTGACCGATCACGAAACGGGTGAACTGGTCATTGATGTCTTCCGGTATGATGGTGAGACTATTGTTATGCCGATGAGTGCAGTGATAAATGCATCAAAAAAAGCCCCCCAGGTGCCTTTGATCCAGAATGTCGGAATTCCCGTTGCATCTGTCAGCAACGTCCGTTCACCTGTTCCCCTTCCGGATTCGGGTCAAAGAAAGGATGTTGAGGAGCGTCCTGGCTGGAAACTGATGGAGAAAGATATCCAGCGGGAAATCGGGCGTTACACCGAGGGCTTCGTCGATGTCCAGATGATCAGTGATACAAAAGCCATAGTTTACATTGATGATAAGGATGTACCGGCTGCAATTGGTAAAGGAGGCAAGAACGTGTCGGCCATCGTAAACAAAATTGGCATCGGCATTGACATCAAACCCCGCTCTGAATTCGAACGACAACAGATGCAACCGCAGAAAAGCGATATTGAGCTCAATCTGGGCGGGGGTATTAAGATCCTGACTGATAAAAAGCAGCTCACTATTGTTGCCCCTGAACAGAGCGGTAAGATTGTGGACGTGTTTGCAGGAAAGGAATACCTGTTCACTGCCACTGTAAACGAGATGGGAGAAATTCACCTCGCGAAAAACTCAAGCATAGCGCAGGAGATGATCCGGCGCCACCAGAACAGTGAGATCATTAAACTACGGCCGGTATAAATCAAAAAAGTGGTTATTTTTCCTTATACATGAAGGTGAAATAGTTTGAACGCATTTGATCTGGGCAAATTTGAAGAAGAAGCACAGGAGCAGTGGACGCATGCATTCGAATCCAATCCGTCGAAGCTTGAGAAATTTTATCTGACCGTTGCCTACCCGTATCCGAGCGGGGCGATGCATGTCGGGCATGGCAGGACATATATCGTGCCTGATGTAATCGCACGGTTCTGGCGGATGAGGGGGAAACAGGTTCTCTACCCGATGGCGTTTCATGTCACGGGAGCACCGGTTATCGGTATTTCAAAGCGAATCGCAAACAAGGATCCCAAGACCATCCACCTCTACCGGGATCTCTACAAAGTCCCGCAGAATGTCCTTGATGAATTTGCCGATCCGCTGACTATTGTCCGCCATTTCGCGAGCGAATACCAGAGAGTGATGACTGCCTGCGGAATTTCGATTGACTGGCGCCGCAGGTTTACAACTGTTGATCCGACCTACAGCAGATTCATTGAGTGGCAGTGGAAGCATCTTTATGAGGCCGGACATGTGATCAAAGGAGCCCACCCGGTCCGCTACTGCACCGTAGATGATAACCCCGTTGGTGATCACGACCTGCTCGAAGGGGATAAGGCTGAGGTAATTAGGTTCACCCTTGTAATGTTCCATTATGGTGATGCGGTCATTCCCACAGCAACACTCCGCCCTGAAACGATTCATGGTGTTACTAACCTCTGGGCAAACCCGAACGTTACTTATGTCAGAGCGCTGGTGGATGGAAGTGCCTGGATTATTTCAAAAGAAGCAGCAGAAAAGCTCGCATTGCAGGACCATACGGTAGAAATAAAGGAAGAGATTGCCGGCCGGGATCTGATCGATAAAACGGTAAGCCACCCGCTCTGCGGTAATGTCCCTGTTCTCCCTGCCGATTTTGTCGATCCTGACATGGCAACCGGACTCGTTATGAGTGTGCCTGCCCATGCACCTTTTGACTATATTGCGCTCCGCGATCTCCAGAACGCAGGAAAATATACCCGCATCAAACCTGTACCTTTAATCAGGGTCGAAGGATACGGTAATATTCCTGCACAGGACGCAGTTGAGAAAGCGGGTATCACCCACCAGATGGACAACCGTATGGATGCACTTACTCAGGAGATTTATTCTGCTGAGTTTTCCAAAGGCAGACTCTTCGAAAAGTATGGCGGAAAACCAGTCCGGGTTGCACGTGACGAGGTTGCAGCACTCATGATTGAGAAGTATGGCTCGAAGATCATGTACGAGTTTGATACCCGTCCGGTTGTCTGTCGATGCGGCAACAGGGTTAAAGTCAAGATCCTGCACGACCAGTGGTTCTTAAAATACAGTGACCCTGAATGGAAAAAACAGGTCAGCAACCATCTTTCAGACATGACGCTGGTACCTCCGGAAGTCCGGCTTGAGTTTGACCGCACCGTGGACTGGCTCAAGGATTGGGCATGCACCCGGCGTGTCGGTCTTGGCACACGATTCCCGTGGGACCCAACACAACTTATAGAACCACTTTCGGATTCGACAATTTATATGGCGTATTACACAATCGCTCATAAAATCCGGGAAATCGACCCAAAACTTCTCACACCGGAAGTATTCGACTACATCTTCCTTGGGAAAGGGTCGCCCGATCTGCCCGAGAAGAAAAAACTGGATTCGATGAGAGCGGAATTCCTGTACTGGTATCCGTACAATTACCGGTTCTCTGCAAAAGATCTGATTTCCAATCACCTCACATTCCAGCTCTTCCACCATGTCGCAATATTCCCCAAAGATAAGCTCCCGCAGGGCATGGTCGTTTTCGGTATGGGACTCCTCAACGGTGCAAAGATGTCGTCCTCAAAAGGTAACGTCTTCCTGCTCGAGGATGCCGTGCGTGATTTTGGTGCCGACACGGTACGCATGTTCCTGATGGGCAGTGCCGAACCCTGGCAGGACTTTGACTGGAGAAACGAACTGGTCGTATCGACAAAAAAACAGATTGAGCGGTTCTTCAACACGGTAATTGAATCCAAAGATACAGCTGGTGAACCGCATGATATCGATCGCTGGTTACTTAGCCGGTTGCAGGCGCATATCGAGCGTACCACCGATGCTCTTACCAACTTCCAGACACGTCAGGCTTTACAGGAGGCATATTTTGGAATTGAAACAGATCTTAAATGGTACCGCCGCCGGCTTCCAGAGAACATTGACGGTAGCCGTGAGTTACACACCCTCTGTTCAGTATGGATCCGGCTCCTTGCCCCATTCATACCGTTCACGGCCGAACACCTCTGGAAGAGAGTTGCTGGTGATGGGCTCGTTTCGTTTTCGCCATGGCCTGTAGCAGATAAGAAACTGGTTAGCACAAGGATTGAGTTGGCCGAAGAGCTACTGTCCCGCACGGTTGAGGATATCGAATCGATTGAAAAACTTATCCAAATCACCCCTAAATTAATAACCATTTCAGTTGCACCCGCATGGAAGCACGAAATTTTCCTGCTAATCGCAAACGCAAACGATCGGACCACCGTGATCAAGGAGATCATGAAAGGTGACACAATGCGCAAGCGGGGAAGGGAAGCAACTGACGCAGCAAAGCAGTGCACAACACTTATCCACCGGCTGCCTCCGCAGGTTGTAGAATCCCTGGCAAGAGAGCCAATCAACGAAGCGCAGGTCTTCGAAGCAGCAAAGAAATTTCTGGAAAAAGAGTTTGGAGTACTAGTACGCATCACGGATGCTGAATCAAGCGAACATGTAAAAGCTGCTACAGCGCTGCCATTCAAGCCGGCGATTATTTTTGAATAATTCCATTTTTTAGGGGATTATCTTCCTTTTTGGATTGTGTTTGGGATAGTTAATAGATGCAATCCAGAGTGAAATTTCATACAATTAAAAAGAAGGATTTTTATCCAGATTTTATTTTTTAATCGCGTTCTGCACCTTATAAATGACATCTGCTGACAGGACGTGCATTTTATGGGCGGGTTCGGCATGGTCGATAAATTTTCTCATGAGTTCGTGATTTGTCGTACCATGCGCTTCAAACGGGCAATCAATTCCGATGTCTTTGCACATAAATGAGGGCATTTGTGATTTTCTCCTTTTTCTCCTTTTCTCTAGACTGGAACACAATTGAATATCAATAAATGCAACGCACTGATGCAAGGCACCGATGCCTTTCAGTTCAGGTATTTTGGTCAAATAAACCAAAATTCTATGTCACCATACGAATCCTCATCCACAAACAAGTTATACCGATGGATAAAACTCTGTTCAGGGTATTATCATGAACAAACGATTCAGGATTAATCTGGTAATAACAGGATTTCTTCTCATGATCAGTATAATCGGCAGTGTTACAGCAGTTACCCTGGCACCCAGCTGGCGAGAGCATCCAGCCGATGACGCCACATTTACTGGTGCGATGATATCCACAGATGGTTCAATGGTTTTTGCCGGCGGCAATCAGTTGTTTGTCCGTTCATGGGATGGAGACACCCGCTGGGGGGGCATGTCGGGAACTGTGGCGACTATGAGCACGGATGGAAATTATATTGTCTCTGCAGTCAATGATAACGTCCGCAAGATCAACAAGACCGGCACTGAAATCTGGAACAGGATTACCGGAAGTCCTTTCCGTGCAGTCGCCGTTTCAGGTGACGGTTCCCTGGTGGTTGCCGCAGACAACAGGGGGTACTTGCGTTCCTGGACAATTAATGGTAAAAACCTGGGGGTGGACAACGACACCGATCAGGTGAAACGAATAGAAATTTCTCCCTCACAATCTCTGGTGGTTGTTTCTTCCGAAGACACTCTGAAGGTTTTTTCACCGGAAATGAACCTGATCTGGGAGAATAATACCTTCGGAAACCTTGATTCTTTCATCGCGTTCTCTGCTGATAGTTCCACCCTTATTCTATCCGGAGAAAAACGGGTGTCATCCTATACGGCCACCGGATCACTGAACTGGGTGAAGGAGATAACCAGGGACGCCATTATCGACATGGCCTGCTCTGATGACTATTCAACCATTGTACTGGGAAGTCAGGATGGAAATGTCTGGGTTCTCAACAAGGAGGGCCAGGTACGATGGAAGTATCCTGCAGGTGCATGGGTCAATGGTGTAGGGGTTTCTCGTGATGGCTCCGTTATTGTGGCTGGAGCCCTTGAAGGGACTGTCTATATACTGGATAAGGATGGAACCCTGCTGGCAAAAACAAAAACAGATTCTGTCATCCAGCAACGGTCGGTTTCAGTCAGCGGGGATGGCACGCGGATTGTTGTTGTAGATGAACGTACCATGTACGGTTATGAACTTGTAGGAATTCCTGAAGCGACATATACCAAAACACCTGTCCAGACAACCCTCTGCCCTTGTACGATCACTACACCGGTCCCTGTCAAAACGACCCTGCCGGAGACCGTTCCATCAACAATAACAACAACCCTCCCTGAAACGACCGGCACCCCGGAATCAGCGCTGACCCCATACCTTGCAGTCGTCGCGTTAGCAGGCCTGTATATAGTCATCAGGCGGAATAACTGATGCAGGGTGCCCGCTCATGAATGTGAAAAAGGAGGAAAATACAGTTTTTGATCAGAAAAATGTAATGCGGACACCATGACGGGAAAAGTTACCGCTGCGTTTACCG
The DNA here is from genome assembly GCA_964457995.1 of uncultured Methanoregula sp. Taxonomy (GTDB): domain Archaea; phylum Halobacteriota; class Methanomicrobia; order Methanomicrobiales; family Methanospirillaceae; genus Methanoregula. Next base: position 16,294 of record CAYWHL010000006.1, read on the forward strand.
CTTTTACACATTCCCAACGCTTTTTGCCCGCTTGACACGTTCTTTTGTGGAAAAACCGGTAATGGCATCGAGGTATCTGCGGAACCGCTTGTTGGTATCGATGATTACGTCGTCACTTGCGGTCAGGTCAGATTCAGTATCGATGATAATTGATTTTCCACCACTCCCGACAGATACATCGAGGCGCTTGAGCGCCCCTAACGATATCCTGTATCCTTTCCCGATTTTCTCCGGGTCAACACCGAAACAGTTTTTGAGTTCGCCGACAATCCGTGCATCAAGGTCTTTTGTCAACCCTCGTTTTATGGGATACTCTTGCATAATACTTTTTTAGTAGTGGGTGTATGTTAATCTAATGACGGCCGAATCACCAGAGTGTTGTAATAAAATTCTTACGCGGCTCGATACTGTACATAATGACATAGTCGAGATTAAACCGAAAAAAGAACTTAACATATATTCACAGCCAATTCCTGATCACAACGCTGCAGTCCTGATGGGTTTTCCGGGCAGCGGCCTTGTAGGTACCATTGCACTCCAGTATATGGTAGACCAGCTCGAATTCGAGCTGATCGGAACAATGACCTCCAAGTTTTTTCCGCCTCTTGCCATGATGAACAAAGGGGTGATTAATGATCCGGTGCGTATCTACATGAAAAAGGATGTCGCAGCAATCGTTGCTGATATCCCCATACACCCGATGATCTGCTATGAGATCGCAAACGGTCTTCTCGACTGGCTCGCCGCTTTTAAACCTAAAGAAGTGGTAACAATCGCTGGAATCATTACCAATGAACCGGAAAAACGGGTGTTTGGTGTTGCAACAACAGCAGAAGCACTCCAGAGGATTCAGGAATATACGCTGATCCTCCCCATAGGTAGTATATCTGGTATTGCGTCCAGTATCCTGACGGAATGCAAGATCCGCGGCATTCCCGGGTACGGGCTTCTTGGAGAGACTGTGAATGCACCTGATCCGCGAGCATCAGCAGCTACCATTGAGGTCCTCAATAAGATGTATAATCTCGGACTCGATGTCCAGCCGCTGATTGAACAAGCGGTTGAGATCGAACAGAACATGCAAAAAATCTCTGATGAAGTGCAGCAATCAGCCGAACAATCTCCGAAAAAAGATCTTCCGATGTACGGGTGAGGGATCATGAAATGTGCTGCGTTAACCGGAATTTCTCCTGAGGTAATCAAGGATTTAAGAGTGGGTAAGCCCCGCACCATCGAGCTGCATAGCACGCATAATATCGTTAGTATTGCCAATGTAAAACCGGGTCCTGAGTCCCATGTCTTTATGACTTCAATCGATCTTGAGGATTTAGACTCGGGTGATCATGGTATATGTGTCATAGTCGTTGCAACTTCAGTTTCGATGAAACGGATGGTGGAGTACTCGCATGGTCTGTACTTTGAGGAGCGGGAGCAGATATCTGCCCGCATACAGGTCAGATATTGTGCGTCATCGGTCGTAAGGCAAGTCTTTCGCGAGGGAGTATTCGGGCCGACAACTGTGGAAGTGCTCAAATCATCCTGTTATCATGCGGGATAAGTGAATGCCTCTTTTTTATGAAAACATTGAAAATTCGACTCTGGAGAAATCCTTTTTGTGCGAGGAGTATGAATTTCGAAAGAGAGGAAGCGACTTTAAACACTACCCCCTCTGCGCTGAGAATTATGATAACAAGTTTCATGAAGTATCGCAGGCAGTGGGGAGCACAGGAAGTCGGAAAGATATCCAGTGGTACGCAATTGAGTTTTTTTGTACATTTCTCCCGCACCTGCAATTCATTCAGATTTCAAAAATAAACTCCATGTGATGGGAGAATAAATATAGGGATACTGATAAGGGGTTTACCAGGTTTCAATAACCCGGCACATGCCGATTATTGTTTCCGGAGCGCCACAAGCGCAAGACATACTGCTCCTATAATTGCCAGAACATTTATCGGGGACTCAGGGGTCGGCGAGGCGGTTGGCCAGGGAGTGGGAACTTTTATCGTGCTTATCCTCGTCGTTGTTCTTGTTACCGTTGTTGTCCGTACGGTCGTGACAGCTGTTGTATCGGATTCTGCTTGAGTAAGCCGGGAATATATATAGGTCCGGTTTCCTGCAGTTACCGTAATACGATCTGACCAGTCCTGGTAGCCGGATTTCTGCACAAGTACCGTATATGTCCCCGGAGTGAGATTGTAGACCGTCAGGGGTGTTTTTCCCTTATAATCCGAGCTTACAAACGCTGATGCGACAGATGGATTTGATTCTACATAAATACTGCCATTGATCGGTGCGTCCGAGGAATAAACGGTAAACACCAGCCCGCATACGCTGTCCGTTGCACCATTTTCGACACATACTTCATAACTGCCAGGGGTTCGTCCGTCCAGATCGAAAGTTCCGGTAATTTTTGTCGAAGAGACGACGGAAGATACAGAGCTGGGTATGTCGTTATATCCGCTCTTTTGGAGTTTTATCGTTGCACCGCTCAAAAATCCGGTTCCGGCCAGATTTGTTATGGTCACAATATCATTATTCATTCCAAAATTCGGGGTGATACTTGAAAGGGTTATCGCAGCAGAGGGGGTTCTGATTTCAAACCGTTCGCTTTTCGTAGTTGACTGCCCATCGGAGTTTGTAACAACGATATTCCATAGACCAGCAGTTTTTCCATTGAGGTCAAAGTTGCAGGTAATTTTTGCCGAGGTCACCGAAACGCCAGTAGCCGAGATATTTGTCTGCCCTGCCTTCGTAAGTTTAACAGTTGCACCGCTGGAAAAACCAGTTCCGCTCAGATCGGTGATGCTCACCACACCTGTATTGAATCCATAGGCTGGTGTTATCGTTGAAATAGTGGGGGCTGTTAGAGACAGGACTGCAGAAACCTGATAGGTCTGGTTATTAATTACCGTAACCGTTCTCGTGTCATTCTGATATCCAGCTTTTTGTAGCACGATTGTGTGGGATCCGCTGGTAATGTTTTCAATCACTATCGGTGTCGTCCCCATACTGGCTGTATCGACATAGACCGTTGCCCCTGATGGTGTTGAAGATACAGAAATGTTACCAACAGCAGATACCGCAACCGGGAGAAAAAGTATCACAGACACCAGACATAGCATGAAAACTAGTTTTCTCATTATAATTCTTCCCGGTTGTTCATTCAGATTAAAAAGAACTTGTAACCGCCACCAGATATATTTTGTCAACTTGTAATTTTCTTCATAGAAATTTTACCCCATTATGAAACAGATTAATTATCACGGAACGCGAATCTTATTGGCGTTATATGGGCTTGTGGCTTAGCTTGGACATAGCGCCGGGCTTCTAACCCGGATGTCGGGGGTTCGAATCCCCCCAGGCCCGTTCTGCACGAGAAATATACTGTTTTTTTAGGATACCACACTCCTGCGAACCCTGCATTCCTCATTCCGACCACAATTACCTGTTCCGGATGTACCCGCTGCGAGCAGGGATCGGCTGGATGCTGATCAGTCCGGGACCGTTTGAAAAACACGATAACCCTGTTTTGAGCATACATGTGAAAAAAAGATGCTAAAAATACTACGGAAGTGGTAGTAATATATATCGCTTTTAACGTGAAAATATATTTTAATACGATGTCCGAAAATTACTCCCATTATCCTGTCTGGGATCGCCCACATTCAGGTCGTTTTACCCCACCCCGGTATATTCCTGCCCTCCTGATGCTGTTGCTTACCCTTGCAGGCATGGTTGGTCCTGCTGCTGCGGCTGGATCAACGATTGTGACCACCATCACACCGGCAACCGGATTCAATACAACCACTGTCTCGATCACCGATCTCGCCGGCACCAACTTCCTGCCCAATGCAACTGTGATGCTGACTCCAGTGGATCTCATACCGGTTCATACGGGCAGCATAGTAAACGGCAGCGGCGGTGCGCTCCTCAACCATCCTGCCAGTGTCTTTGTGTCCGGCAACTACGCGTATGTGGCAAGTGCTGGCAGCAACGCACTCGAAATCATTGATATATCGAATCCCGCCATCCCGATTCACATAGGCAGCTTACAAGACGGTGGTGGCGTCGCTCCGTTCCTAGATACCCCGTATAGTATCTTCGTGTCCGGTAATTATGCCTATATCGCAAGTGCCGGGAGCAATGCACTCGAAATCGTCGATATCTCGAATCCCGCAAACCCGGTCCATTCAGGGAGCATTGTAGATGGTGGCGGCGGGGCCCCGTTCCTAAATACCCCGTATAGCGTCTTTGTGTCCGGTAATTATGCCTATATCGCAAGTGCCGGGAGCAATGCACTCGAAATCGTCGATATCTCGAATCCCGCAAACCCGGTCCATTCAGGGAGCATTGTAGATGGTGGCGGCGGGGCCCCGTTCCTGAATTGGCCAGAAGGCGTTTACCTATCAGGTAATTATGCATATGTCGTTAGTTATGATATCAGTGCACTTGAGATCGTGGATATAACAAATCCCTCAAACCCGGTTCATTTCGCCAGTTTATCAGATGGGGGAGGTTCCATTCCTTGTCTGAGTCTTCCAACCAGCGTCTATGTCTCCGGCAATTATGCGTATATAACCAGTACCGGAAGCACTGCACTCGAAATCGTGAATATAACAGATCCCGCAAACCCGGTCCATTCCGGTCGCCTGGATAATGGTAATGGCACCGCTCCTTTCCTGTACGATCCACGAAGCGTCTTTATCTCAGGCAACTACGCCTACGTGGCGAGTGCGAGCGACAACGCACTCGAAATCGTGGATGTGACGGATCCTGCAAACCCGGCTCATGCGGGGAGCCTCCAAAACGGGAGTGGCGGGGCGCTCCTGGTTAACGCGTCCAGCGTCTTTGTGTCAGGCACCTATGCGTATGTAGCAAGTGACGGCAGCAATGCACTCGAGATCGTAGATATCGGAACGATCACCGCCACGAGCGTGAATGTGGCCACTCCAACCAATATCACCTGCACGTTTAACCTGACCGGCGCGGTGCCCGGAATGTACAATGTCGTTGTAACCAACCCGGATGGATCATTTGGAACGCTTGCAGGCGGGTTCACGGTCATAGGATCGACTCCAACACCAACTCCAACACCAACTCCAACACCAACTCCTACGCCTACGCCAACAGTAACGCCAACAACAACTCCGGTACCAACACAATGGTGGGATGGTGGATCTGACAGCGACACGACGCCAGGGCCAACCCGGGCACCCAGGATAACAATAACGGTAAATGTTGGCGGGGATTCCAGTGTCTACCGGGCAAATGTTACGGGCACGGGGATTTCCGGGCTCATTCTCACCGGCTTCGTTGCATCCGGGCCCGGGCAGGGCATCCCACCTGCACCGGAAACGGTATATGAGTATGTCGATCTCTTACCGGCACGGTTCTACACTATTGAACAGGCCAACATATCGTTCACCGTGCCGCAGTCATGGCTCGACAAATACCAGCTTTCACAGAAGAATATCATGGTCTACCACCTCACGAACACCACCTGGACAGCACTCCCGACAATGCTGGTGAAAACAGAGACCGTGCGCTCCTACTACATGGCAACATCCCCCGGATTCTCGCGGTTCGCAATAACCGGCAATATAACCGTTACGTCAGGTACGCTAGTGCAGGCACCGGATTCGGTACTCCAGACTTCTGGTAGTGCGGCTCAGGCTGCTGCAGTACCCGAACTATCCGCCACGTCCCCTGAACCCGCCGCCGTACAGACGACGGAGGCGCCAGCAGTACAAACGGCGACCCGGCCCCCATCCGGGTTGCCGGTAACGATTATCGGTATGGGAATAGCAGGGGTTATCATCCTTGCCGGACTTGTCATGCTTGTGCGGCGCTGGTGGATCAGGAAGCAGAACCCATCGCTGTTCAGGGACCAGAAATAAGAAAATGGTAAATCCTCAATCAAAAACGACCACTTCTTTTATGATTCTCCGGGAAATTTCAAGCAACGGCCTGTCTTCTTAAATCCGCGAATTCACGGCAGGCAAGCAGAGCAAGGAATGGCATCAGCAGGATCCAGTAATGGAGATACTGGCGGATGAGGAGTGTCGATAAAAGGACAAGAATCATGATGCCCAGCGCTTTTTCATTCTCGGAACGGAATCCCTTGTTTACCGCACTGGCTGCCGCAAACAGGAGGGTTGGGAGAACGATTGCAACACTAAAAATAATATTTGCCACGTACGCTATCGGGGTTTCGGGAACATAGGTCGAAAAGGTGGTTACATTACCGGTATTGTATGTCGGGGCAATAAGGAAAGTGTAGTATACTGCACTGTCTCCTGCTGCCGAACCATAGACAAGGTAGAGGGCTGCAAACGTACCCGCGACAATGATGATAACAGGGAGCAGGAAACGGTAATAGCGTCGATCATTGTTTGCCCACATCAGGTACAGCAGGGGAATGACCGCAAGCATGGCGTACTGCTTGAACCCGCAGGCAAGACCGAGAAATACACCTGAGAAGGCATACTGCCCCCTCCTTGCAAATATCAGGGCGATGAGCAGGAACAAGACGGTGAACTGTTCGGAGAAAAGGAAATAGCCCTCGGTAAAAACCGATGCAACGAGGAAAAGGAGCCCGGCAGTATATCCCGCGAAGCAGCCATAATCCTCCCATCCGATCTTCCAGATCAGGAGAGCACAAATTATATTGAGGACCGTCATGATGAGGATATCAATTGAACCTGCCGGTGAAATGAGATCCATCAGAGCAATGGTAAAAAAGAGCAAAGGGGGTTTTGGATCGATATAACTGACATAGGGTTCAGACCCATCGATGATCATCTTTGCCATCTGGTGGAAACGATCGGCGTCCAGCGAGGTCCAGGCACTGGAGTGCACCTGGAGAGAATACATGACAGTGGCAATTACTGCAGCAAGGAATAGGTATGAGAGAAGGCCAAGAAAGATTTTTACCGAGGGGCTTATGCGTTTATTGTTCAGTGCCATAGAGAATCTTCACAAAAAAATACCGGATACTCAAGAAAGCACCCGTATTTATCACCGTTATTCCGTTCATGATTCGCTGGTAATCCTGCAAAATATGCTTAAAAACAGCAATCCACAGGCAAATAACGTATTTAATTATTCAGGATATATGCAAGGGGTGAATTCTTAAAGCTTGTGAAGTACTCCAGGTTCATCGCTGAATAAAACCATGATTTACGGCAAAAGTGAATGTTGCAGAAAGGAAAATTTTAAAATTTTTTGCATACTGCGGGATAATAAGTGGATAAATAAATGAGAGAAAATTATTCCTGCATCTGCTGATCTGCTGTCTGCACGTCACTTGGTTTTTGGAGGATCTGGACATCAACGATATTGTGCTGGCGCAAGGAGAGTTTTTTTGCCTTGAAAATATTCTTTCCATCCTTTCCGATAGCAATGCCCCGGTCTTCATCCCTTACCTCTACCTGGGCCGTCTGTTCATTGGGCTCTCCCTCAAAAAGGATTGAGGTTACCTGTGCCGGCAAAAAACAGTTTTTGATAAACTGTTCAGGGTTACGGTTATATTCCACAACTTCAATCTTCTTGCCCATGACTTCGGAGGCTTTCTTGATGGAGGCCCCCTTCTTACCGATAGCTAAACCCATATCACCGGGATTTATCACAAATATCAGTCGTCCGTTGCGCTCATCGACAACACAGTCACGGCTTCCCGCTCCCGTAAGGCTCTCGAACTGTGAGATCAGACGCATACAGTCTTCAGTCAGTTTAACTTCAACCATATCATGCCCTCTTAAGAGAGAGAATGTCTGACTCGCCCGGAGTAACTATAGCGAGCGTGCTTACCATGAAGGGTTTACCGCATGCCTTACCGAGAGCTACGCTGGAGCCCTCAAAAGTATGGATGAAAAGATTGTCGTAGCCCAAAAGTTTGGATTTGAAGCTCGACGGACAATTTCCCGCAACGACGATCATCTGGGCTTTGCCCTCTTTGATGCATTTTTCCGTATTGTTCTGGCCAAGAATTACATTTCCGGTCTTGATGGCTCTTCTGAGTGAAGCATTAAAATCCATGTACAATTCCTCTGGTTTTTTAAGGTTTTTTCATTCTAATTATCTTGTTGTCTGACTGCGATGAGTTTCACATCACCGGTACCGAGCTGGATCGGCTGACCGACAATAACATTCTCCGTGACACCGCTTAGTTCATCGATTTCGTTTGCAACGGCCGCATCAAGCAGGTGATTAACGGTCACTTCAAACGCCGCACGCGACAGAACGCTTTCCTTCTCACCGGCGATACCGTGCCGCCCAATCTGCTTGACCTCCCCCTCCATACACATCATATCGGAGACTAGCATGATATGACGGACATCAACGAGAATACCCTGCTCATTGAGCGTGGAAACTGCTTCGTGGATGATCGCATTCCTTGCCGCTTCGATGCCGAGCACTGATGCAATTTCACTGATGTTATTGGTGCGGGTTCGCGTTGTATCCACCCCAACGACATCAAATACATCTTTTATGTTGGAACCTTCAGTATAAAGTATATACTCTCCGGTCTCCTTTCTGACGACGACACGCAGGATATCATCAATTCCCTGAACTATGACGTTTCTGACATGTTCGGCGAGCTGGAAAAGATTCTGGTAACTTTCCTTGTTTTTTGGTGAAAAGGATATGATCGCCGTTTCATCGTTGATGTCGTGCTCAAAGTCACGATAGTGCCGGCGGTCGCGTATCTTTTTGGGAGCAGTTTCCATGATCACTGCCGGTGAAATCTTTCGCTTATCACAGACTTTCGTATTCAGATGAACAATCACCTGCATATTCTCCATATCCGTAGTGATATCCCCAAATTCGTGAAGAGGTGCTGCTTCAATCTGCCAGCTGACCTCCCGCGCACGGTCACGGTCATTGCAGAACTCCGGCTCAAGATATACTGTCATGGTCGGTGTGCTGGGCTCCTTTCTTGCATCCATGATTTCAATCAGTCGGGGAAGACCCAGGGTAACGTTGATTTCGGCAACACCTGCATAATGGAATGTACGCATGGTCATCTGGGTACCTGGTTCACCTATAGACTGGGCTGCAATAACTCCTACCGCTTCGCAGGCTTCGATTCTGGTGGAAATGTATTCCTTGAGCACCCGATCCAATATTTGCTTGAACTGGGTGTCATTAATCTCTTTTCCGTCCAGAAACTTATGCAGTTGATCTTTGGTCTTCTGTGGGAGATCTGCTGACTCAATCTTCTTTTCGTATTTTTCCGCAATCGCCATCAGACTTCCTCCTTGAGAATGCTCTCGACAATACCTTTGACATCAACCGGGTCACCGAATGCGCTCTTGGTTGGATCTGTGCTGTCTTCACCGTACTGGAACTGGATGATTCTTCCACCGGTTGATCTTACAGTACCGTCATATGCGACTTTAAGGTCCTGCAATGCGTTAATCATTCTGCGCTGCAGGTAGCCGCTCTGGGAAGTACGGACTGCGGTATCGACAAGCCCTTCCCGGCCTCCAATAGCATGGAAGAAGAATTCAGTCGGGTTAAGGCCGCCCTTGTAACTGTGGGCGATGAATCCATGGGCATCTGACCCACGGTCACCTTTCCTGAAATGCGGTAGTGTGCGGTCATCATACCCACGGACGATACGCTCTCCACGAACTGATTGCTGCCCGATACAGCCTGCCATCTGGGTCAGGTTCAGCATTGACCCCCGGGCCCCGGAGACCGCCATGACAACAGCACTGTTGCCAAGTCCAAGGTGCCGTCCCGCAATCTGACCTGTCTGGTCACGGGCTTTTCCCAGAACCTGCATGATCTGCATCTCGAGTGTCTCTTCAACCGTACGACCGGGCATAGGTTCAAGCTGTCCGTCCTCATAAATCTTGATCCGTCGTGTAACATCTGACGCCGCACTCTTAAGTACTTCGTCGATCTGGCCATACTCGGTCTTGGACAGATCCTCATCATCGATACCAAACGAGAAACCATCGAACATGATTGCACGGATCGAGAGTTTTGTGAGGTCATCAATGAAATCTGCCGCACGACGCATGCTGTAATGGCGGATAATACGATTGACGATCTGGCCATCGAATGCGCCAATTGCCTTCTTGTCAATGGTGCCCGATTCCAGAATACCATCAATTATCCGGACATAGGCATCCCGCTCACACATCTCCTTTTTGCAGGTATCGCAATTCTGGCATGAACTTGCATGGAAGACCATGTTCAACTGGTCAGGCAGAATCATGGAAAAGATCTGCTTGTTGCTCCAGTATTGTATACCATCTTCCTCTTTACCCGGAGGTGGCATGTGTTCAATGCGTGCGTACCTAAGGAGGTAAAGCGCTTCTTCCTTGGTGAACCAGCGGATACCATGGGTAAGCATGAAAATACCGGATACATGGTCGTGAATGCCGCCTATGATTGGGCCGCCGAACCGGGGGGACAGGATATTTTCATGTACTGACAGCAGGATGGTTGCCTCAGCCCGGGCCTCCTCAGTCTGCGGGACATGCATGTTCATTTCATCACCGTCAAAGTCTGCGTTGTACGGAGGGCAGACCGCCGGGTTGAGCCGGAATGTCCTGCCCTCCATAACCTTGACCCGGTGTGCCATGATGCTCATCCGGTGCAGGGATGGCTGACGGTTGAAAAGGACAACATCCCCATCCCGAAGCTGACGCTCAACAGTATACCCGGGTTCGATCAAATCAGCAACGGTGTCAAGATTGCCATCAGCAAGCCGGAGCCTGCGGTTATCAGGTCTGATCACATAGTTTGCACCACAGGGTGCATTGACATCCGGGCGGAGAGGACCATTCCGCACGATCTGCTTTAGCTCCTCAATATTATGGGTAGTAACACGTACGGGAATCGTCATCTCGTTTGCGACAGCACGCGGGACACCCACTTGTGAAACAGAAAGGTTCGGATCCGGAGAAATTACCGTACGGGATGAGAAGTTCACGCGCTTTCCGGAGAGTGAGCCACGGAACCGGCCATCCTTGCCCTTCAGGCGCTGGGAAAGTGTCTTTAAGGGCCGTCCACTGCGATGGCGGGCCGGGGGGCAACCCGCCACTTCATTATCAAGGTAGGTTGTTACATGGTACTGTAAAAGTTCCCAGAGATCCTCAATGATAAGCTGAGGTGCCCCTGCATCCTGGTTCTCTTTAAACCGCTGGTTGATGCGGATGATGTCCACGAGCTTGTGCGTGAGATCATCTTCAGAACGCTGCCCGTTCTCAAGAATAATTGACGGGC
>CAYWHL010000007.1:0-26938 GCA_964457995.1 uncultured Methanoregula sp.
ATGAAATTTTAGGTTAAGGCATTAACGCACTGTTTATCCAAGCCGCCGGAGGGAATTGAACCCTCGACCTGCTGATTACGAATCAGCCGCTATGCCGCTAAGCCACGGCGGCGCAATACCTCACAATATCGACTCGTACCGTAATAAAAATATGTGTTTCAGGAATAACCGCTCAACGTAGTAACCTTATCGGGCCCGTGAGCCTCCTTGGATGCTGAGATAGTGCCAAATTTTCCCTCGTAATCAGCAACAGTTTTTGTCAGTACTGCGAGAAGATTTTTTGCATGGGCAGGCGTAATGGAAACAATCGCTTTTGCCCGTGCCTGGTTCACCTGTGGCAGCTGGTGAAGGAACATAAACGTGAACTCGTCATCCTTATAGGCAATCTGGATCATGTTGCTGTATACCGGATCCAGCGTTGGTGGAATATTAACGGATATTTCCTGTCCTGACATGATGATCTGGTTTGCTGTAGCACTATGAAATACATTGGCTATAAAAATCCCTTCACCGGGCCTGTCGCTCCATGGCAGAGCGGATTCAATAAGTATAATCCGCCCGGATCCCCTAAATTTACATGAGGAATTATCCTGACAGAACCAAGGGCGCATGTTGCAATCTCGGATATAGTACGGGTACACACATGCCCGGTCCGGTTTTATTACGAACGGAATGATCCTGTTACCGAATCCGACCGGTACGCGGTCTGTAAACAACTTTCCTATCATCTTGGTAATCCTCTCGATTCAGAGATGATCTGGGAGGAGCTGCTCTCGGTCCGACCGGGAATTGATCCTGATTTTCGATCGTTTTTGGACTCCTGCATCACTGCCTGCAATAAAACCGAATGGAAACCAGCAGTCCAGACCGATATCCCCGTGAAATCTGACAAGCATACCATAGTAGGTATGGTGGACCGTATTGCCACTGACGGTACATTTTCCATTATACGTGCCGCTGGTGCCATGCCATTTGGAACCTATTCGGCAGATCGGCTGCGGATTGCATCCATTGCGCTCTGTCTTGAAGAGATGACAGGAAACGAGGTCACTGGCGGGCATGTGGAATATATCCCGGATGGGGTTTTTCGGTTTCATACCGTCCAGCCCAGGGACCGGAGGCAGGTAATTGCCACTCTGCATAAAATCAGGTCAATGAATAAAGGCGACCGTCCCCTTCACCCGTTCAATGCTCCCTGTAACAGATGCAAATACAAAGAGCGGTGCGAGAGTGTCAGTGGACGACGGTTGTCGGATTTGCTTTAGTTACTGATCCAACAGAGTTCGGGAGATAATATACTCGCCACGCGCTTCACGGGTTGTCCCTACAACCAGCCAGTTCTCACTCCCATGCTGTTCGCAGATCCCTGACGCCTCAATTTCCTCACCAGCAAGTGCCTGCCCGCTATAGGTATGGGTAAATGAAAGTACCCTGCTCACCAATTCGTGCTCCACTTCATACACCGCAGGGCTGTCAAATGCAAGAGATGCATCCGTTACTTTCGCTTCGATATCCATCTTCCCGATCACCACGCCTTTCCCTGTCGGTGCACTTTTCAACTCATCATACGACCGTGTATAGAGAATATCGAAATAGGTGCCATCAATCTGCCCCCGGTTCCATTTCCGCAGCTCGTGCAGCACAAACTGGTCATAGGAAATCTCCGGTTTACGCTTCTCGTATACTTTATGCCACATGTCCTGCGAAAGCCCCTCCATTTTTCCATCTCTGATTCCTTTCCGGACGAGTCCCTGAGCCATAAACCAGTGCTTTCCGTATACAACCAAGTCAATGTCTGAGGTCTCGTTCTCCAGCCCACAGAGGAGTGAACCGGTGCAGCCGATTGTTCCTGCCGGAAGACTGAAAAGTACCAGGAGTTTTTTCACCCGTATGTGATTTTTGGCAATACGTGGAATTTCAATCTCAGGTTTTAACACTTTTTTTACATCATGGATCGGAATACGCTGGACGAGATTTGAATAGTGGGGTTTATGATGTCTGATGAAAGCATAGGCATCGTCAAAATCATATTTTTTATATCGATTACCTGATGGATTTTCCCGTTCACCGTTCTCATCAGGAACATATCTCAGGACACAGCCGACCTTCTCATCATTATCGTATGTCGATACAGCATAGAGCCAGCCGTCAGAATCCTCGACAAAATCACGCAGGCGGATAGGAATCATAGAAATTCAGAATTTTTTCAGGAATACTTCGACCGCTTCTGCCTGTGCGCCTCTGCGGAGGATTTTGTTATTATTAAGGTCGACAACCGTGCTGGAAATACCCGGTAATCTGCCCCCGTCGATAAGAAGCTCGCGTGGAACCGTACACTCGTCCGGTGTCTGAGGGTTTTTCGCACCGTGAAGGTTGGCGCTGGTTGCAGTGATGGGCGCATCGAATCGTTCGATGATCCGGAGTGCAAGGTCATGCGCAGGCATCCTGATGCCGATCATTCCGGTACCTCCGGTAAGAATATCTGGTACAAGCCTGCGGGAGGTGAGAATTACCGTTACCGGGCCAGGAAGAAATGCTTCGATGAACGCATGCATGCGGGGCTCAACATAGGCAACTGCAGCAAGCATATCAAAATCAGAAACAGCAATGGAAATCGGCATTGTCAGCGGACGCTTCTTTGCTTCGTAGACTTTCAGAATTGCCTCATCGGAGAATGCATCAGCACCAAGTCCATACACCGTTTCTGTGGGATAAACTATAGTCCCGTCATGCATCAGCACGGAGACCGCTCTATCGATTATATCCATTTAGAACTCACGTCCGCGGATACGGTTGATGTCAAATACCGCTTTGCTGCTGATATGCATTACCGCAAAAACACCGGCCTGGATAGGATCTGTGACGACAAGGTCCGCATGCTCAGGAACCGTTCCTGCCATTTTCAGGGCAATAACCGGAATCCCTGCTTCCCTGACCCTTTCAACTGCTCTTGAAATCTCGCCACCCATTATTGAACCGGCAAGGACAAGGATTGATGCGCGGGGCAGTCGTGCAACTGCATCCACGGCGAGTGCGAGTGTCCGTTCACCTACAAGAGGGATTGTGTCCACTGAAATTCGTTCACCACGGATATTGTGCCGGTCTGCCTCATTTACAGCACCGAGCGCGACCTGGGCAACCTGCGCCCCTCCGCCAATGATGATGACCCGTGACCCGAAAATGTGGCCAAATGGTTGGTACGTCTTAACATTTTTTATCGAAGGGATGCCGTTTAAATCCTCGATAAGCTTATCGTGATCACTGCCCTCACCCACGTCGTATTCAAAATAGAGTTCCGCCATTCCTGTATAGGGACCGGAATCGAACACTTCCTGGTTGATCATAACGATGTTTGCTTCATGCTCAGCAACTACCGTAGCAATGTCCCGCAGGACACCCCGGCGGTTCTCTGCGATGATCCGTATTGCACAGCGTTCCGGTTCTTTTTCCATAGAACAGATGCGATAACCGGGGATCGAACCCGGGTTAGAAGCTTGGGAAGCTCCTGTCCTACCGCTAGACTATTATCGCCAAATTACTTTTCTGCTGTCTAATATTGCGTGATTTTAAAGATAAATATAGTGTTTATCCTATCACTATTGTTTGACTAAAAAAAATTTAGAATATCTCTTAACAAAAGAGACATGAAAGTATAAAATATTACATCGACGAAACCTGATGGTTTCTTCATAAATCAGGAGTTTTGTCCCTGTATAGTATTTTAAAAAAGTGATCCACCACACGCATCCTTTTCCGGATATCTCTTCATCCTTTTTTGTAAAAACTCTCGATATTTTTAAGAAATACTTGACTGCATATGTATAGTATATTTATGCCGGCATTCCAGGGCCATCCAAAATGAAGATGGTGAATGTTCCCTTGCCAGCGGAATCTGAACAACAGATCGGGCATATAATTTTCAATAATCCAAACCGGAGGAACTCCCATGACAGTACGTACCAATTTCGTGTTCATTACTACCGTCGTATGCCTGCTTGCATTAATCTGTCCGCTGCAGGCGCTTTCTGACGACAATCCTGTCGATGTAATTTACCAGAATTCATTTGCTTCAGACCCCCATTGGACGACAAACAATCCTTCAACCAATTACTGGGATCCGAATGTGCTAATGTATCATTTTTCAATTGAACCCAGTACTGGTGCATACGTTTATACAAACGTCGATTATGAACGAGGGTCCTTTACTCTTGATTATGATGTCATCATTACCAGCATAGACGATGGGGCGACATTCAGGTTTGGCCTTTCGGGAAGTGAGATGGATTTAAATCAAGCGCCCAATGTTCTCACACAATTCACCAATGGCAAATTCGGTATGATTATGTGGCTTCACCTTGTTACTCCCGGCAGTAAATTAATGGAAGTAAACAGTCAGACCAGGGACACCGTAACAAGCGGGCCCTCGGCATATAGCGGACCCACGGTAAAGTATGAACTAAATAAAACCTACCATGTTACCGTAAATTACGATAATGATTACAAGACCCTCAGCATGAATGTTGATGAAAAGATTACCGGAAAGAAGATCTGGAGCTATTTCCTGAACACTGCCGAGCAGTTGAGCGGAATGAACAGGCTATTCCTTGGTTCAAAGGGTGACTATGGTATGATGAATAGATATGCGGTGGGATATATCGATAATGTCCGGCTTACCGCCCCTGCTGTTGTAACAACCACAAAGACAGAGACTATACCACTGACGACAGCTGCTACAATTCCGACAACAAAAGCGACTCCAAAACAAACCACTGTTGTACTAACACCGGTTCCTTCCGACACCCCTGCATCACCTTCTGCAGGTGTCCTTGCAATATCAGCACTGTGCATTACAGGTCTGTTATGTACTCTGGTGAGGAAGAAAAAGGACTAAATTTTTATTAAAAAAAGATTGTATCTGACTTTAAATGTATGATTTTATGGGGAATCAATTCCCCTATCTCTGGAGTGAGATTTTATCTGAACGTTCCTTTCTTGTCTGAAAGTATGGGTCTTGCTCTGGTTCAATGTGCATTGGATGGGTCGGTGACACCCCGAAATTGCATCGGATATCACCTAATATATACAATAATGGCGGATGATAATAAATTCCCAAAATCATGTTGGTTGAAGTATTGATCCGGTCAGTTATACTCATGAACTTATAGGGTACACAGCTGGGAGATAATATAAACCGTCACGACCTTATAATCTGATTACTATAGGGTTATGGAAAACAAATCAGACATAACTATGGAGGTGCTATGAATCCCGCGGACAAGTCCCCGACAATTATTGTTCATGAAGATTCAGACTCACTCGAAGAACTTTCGGAGTATCTCGATGTACTTTCAAGCAGCGCGCGGCTCAGGATATTAAAATTTCTCGAAAAAAAGCCCCGGGACGCCCGTGCCATCTCTAAGGAAATCGAGACCAGCTATGAAAATACAAAAAAGCATCTTGACAAGCTCCTGAGTGTCGGGGTAATCAAAAAAGAGGCTGGTCTGGGTGCCCCCACTTCCAAGGGCATCCACCCGGTCTGGGAATATTCCATTGTCCCTGGAGGGCTTGAAGCCATCATAAGGAACCTGGGGCTCTTTTCCAATACGCGGGTGCAGATAGTGGGGAGCGAAATCTCCCGCCGTCTCGAGGAAGTAAAAAATACTCTTTCCAAAGAAGTGCTGGGAAATATACCCACAGCCATCGTGCTCGGTGGACCAGACGATGGGAAGGTGTTCATGCTGAAACACGATCAAGTCCGCATCGGCAGGATCGATCCTGAGAACCAGACTGTGTACTCTCCTGATGATGATGTTGTCCTGTCAGATAGCTACACTGCAGTAACCCGGGTATCAAAGCCCCATGGAAGGTTCCTTCGTACCAAAGAGGGTTGGCAGATTGAAGACTGTGGGAGCACGGGAGGTACCAGGGTTAACAATAAACAACTTGGAAAAAATTCGCGTGTATTAATTCATGATGGAGATCTTATCGAGTTCTCAAAAGGATTACATGGTGTTAAACTTCTTATGATCATCCCTCAGGGTAACTAATGTATGAACAGACTGTAATCCGAACTGACGTGAGTAAAAATACCTGAACATCAATTCATCACGACAAAAATACACCATATACTGCCTATGATCCAGTTACACCGCATCATCTGCTGCCTTATTATCCTGACTACTATTTGTGGTACCATTATACCTGCAGCAGCTGCCGCTGAATATACCGTTGCCTCATCAGGTGCAGATTTTACGAGCATCCAGGTGGCAATAAACCGATCTTTACCCGGGGATACCATCTTTGTGAATAGTGGTACGTACCTGGAAAATCTCCGTATTGATAAAAAGATTGATCTTATCGGTGTTGACAGCGGGGGTGGTGCACCAATACTTGAACCGGAGAATAAGGGGAACGCAATCGAAATTCTTGCCGATGAATGCAGAGTTGAAGGTTTCACTATCCGGAATATTGAATTTCTCAATGGTATCCACATCAAGTCTGACGGGAATCTCATTAAAGGCAATGCCTTCCTGAACAATGCGAGGGGAATCCTTCTGGTGTCAGCGATGCAGAATACGATTGTTGGCAATACTATAACAAACAACAGTCAGGCCGGAATTTCATTTGATGCCTCAAATAATAATGTGATTGAAGAGAATATATTCACAAAAAATTCTATCGGGATCGAGCTTGACGGATATTCCCTCTCCAACCGGATATACCGAAATAATTTTCGTAATCCCCTGAATGTCATCTCCAAGAGTGCGACTTCAGTCTGGCATTCTCCTTTCACTTATACGTACATCTACCTGGGACTTCACGAACAGAGCCCCATGGGTAATTTCTGGAGTGATTACCGCGGGAGGGATAAAAATACTGACGGCATTGGTGATATACCGTATGGCATACAGATAGGTGCAAACCCGAAAGCGATACTTGAATCCAATCAGAATATTATTGATGCATTTCCATTAATGGACCCAAAACAGTACTACTACGAAGTCTTTCCGGTAAAAGAAGAGGCGTCCACTTCACAACCAATGATTTTCCCGACACTCCCGGGTATCTCCATGGAGACATACCCGACTACACCCGTTCCTGCAACAACACAAACAATCTCTTCGACAACTCCTGTAAGCCCGGTGAATGGACAAGCCACCAGTTTCCTTATGATCGAACTCATTGTGCTGCTGATCTCTGGTGTTGTAGTTTTGATAATTTTCCGGCAGCTCAGGCATAAAGAGAGTAAGCAGGGAATATCCACTGGTGCTGCTGCTACGACCCAGCAAAAAATGTCCAGGACCTCCAATACCAGGATTTCATCTACTGCAACAGTTTCCGAAGCGATTCCCCAGCAAAAGACATCCAGAACATCCAATAACCGCCTCACCACCGCAGCCCCTATCCACAAAACAGATACAACAGTCCCTGTGCTATCCCGACCTTTTACCTCATCAGCAGAACAAATGAACATCTTCCCCAATGAGCTGGAGAGTAAATATGCCGAGATCAAATATATCGGAAGAGGTGGTATCGCGTGGGTTTTCTCTGCCCGCCGAAAATCTGATGACATGATGGTAGCTGTCAAGATCCCGATCAGTTTTGATGAAATGACAGGGAAATCTTTTTTAAATGAGATTGCTGCCTGGGAGACGCTTCGTCATCCCAATATTGTAAAAGTAACGGCTGTCAATATCCTGCCGGTTCCATTTGTTGAGATGGAGTATGTACCTGATTCCCTGGAAACGATCGAGAAACCAATCCCAGTCTGGAAAGCTGTACACCTTATCAGATGTATTGCCGACGGTCTGAAATATGCTCATTCGCAGGGTTTCATCCATAGGGATATCAAACCCCACAATATCCTGCTCAATAAAGATTTCGTTCCCAAGATCACGGACTGGGGGATGAGCAAGGTGCTTGCCAATGAGGTAAAAAAGTCCAGTATTGCCGGGTTCTCGCTTTCGTATGCCGCTCCCGAACAGGTCTCTCCCTCGGAGTTCGGGAGGACTGATGAACGGACCGATATCTACCAGCTGGGCGTGGTTTTTTACGAATTGGTCACCCGTTCGGTTCCATTTGGCGGCGAGAGTATTGTTGAAGTAGGAAATGCTATTCTGAGAGACCAGCCTATTCCCCCGTCAAAGTTCAATTCCGATGCCGCGGTGGTGGAAAAAATTATCCTGAAATGTCTCGAAAAAGATCCAAATCTGCGGTACCAGTCCGCAGGTGAGCTGCTCGACGCGCTCCTGGGATACCTGAATGAGGAAGGATGATTGTGACACTGATTTTTGACCTTTACCAGGATCTGTGGTGTAGTATGGGGAAGCTGCAGCCATGACAGACGGGCAAAAAATCTACGAACCTGCGACCTGTTGTCACTGTGACGGGCTTGGGTGCCTGTACTGTAACAAGACCGGCGTGGTTTTAGTCACCGCACCCAAACGACATTGTCAGCATTGCGATGGTATTGGGTGCATATACTGCGGTTTTACCGGCTGGTATGAGCCCAAGGGAAAGTATGAGTGAGGGCACGAGCCTGTGGTTTTAGCAGAATTTTCCTTCAATCCTATGGGGAATCACACATTCTTCGTATCGTTTTGCAAAGTACCGGTCGGTCATGCCAGCAATAAAGTCCCTGACAAGCTCGGCGTGCGTTGCTGACTGAAGATAGCTACGGCTGATCCAGCTGGTGTTGATAAAATCCGTAAAGATTTTTTCGTTCCTTGAATCTTTTTCCAGATTATCAAGGCATTTGATAAACAGGGTCGTATACATCTGCCTTACCTTTTCCCGTTCTGAAGTGAGTTTTTCATTCTCATAAATATGGATCCGGGAAAAGGTGCGAAGGTCTATGAGTGCTGATTCGACATCAGGACTGTACGAGATATACCCAATATCTTCAGTATCACTGTTTTCAAGCAGATCGGAGATTAGGGTGTTGATGATTTCCCGGTTTGATTCACCAAGTATTTCCCTGCAGATCCGGGGAAGCTCGGTTGAATCTGCAATTAAACCCACCTCACGTGCGTCCTGCAAATCCCTGCCGATGTAGGCGATAGTATCGGCAAACTTGACGACGCATCCTTCCAGCGTCATTGGGGCCTTTGTGGGTTTTCCATCCACGTTATCCTGCACTTTTTTATCGAATGACAGCCAGCTCTGGCAGGGTTCAGGGAGGATTTTCACATCATCAGCATCTCCGTTGTGGGAGAGGATGCCATCGAGCACCTGCATGGTGAGGTCACAGTCTTCTATCCGGTCGAGAAATTGTACGCTCTGGACATTGTGGAAAAACTTACCAATACCATACTGCTCACAGAGTTCAGATAAGCATGTCTCTCCAAAATGCCCGTACGGGATATGTCCGATGTCATGACCAAGTGCAATTGCCTCAATAAGGTCCTCATTTAATCGGAGGCAACGCCCTATTGTTCTTGCGATCTTGGAAACCAGCTGAACATGAATGACACGGTGGGTGATGTGATCGTTATCTACCAGGGAAAAGACCTGGGTCTTGTCGATATACCTCGTGTATGCTCTTGTGTGTATGATTCTGTCAGTATCCCGGGAGTATGGTGCACGGATATCTTCAGATTTTCTGTTGTGCCTCCGCACTGCATCGGCACTAATCGAGGCGAGAGGCGAGAAAAGAGCTTCCTGCTTACTGATATATGATCGGATTAATGATTCCTTTCCGGGATCCAGTGAGCGGTGGCGATTGCGTGCGGGATTCATTTACAGCACATTTTCTCTCTGATACCTTAATTATACTGTCTTAAAAAAAAGCAGAATGGTTTTTTATCTCCGGTTTTTAAAAAAAACTTTTTCAGGTTAGCAAAACGTTCTTGTCTGAGCCGCTATAAGAAATGCAGGACACTGTACAGACTGGCAGGCATCAGTCGAATCATTACATCATTAAGAGTAAAAGCAGAACCGAAATCTGTGTAACCGTAGTCGGGAATAGTGCGGGGAAAAAGGCAGGAAAAAGTTGCGTCTGCCGGATTATTTTCCATCGGGCAAACGTGCAATTTCCTTCAAAGCCGTGTTGATCAGATCAGTAATGATGCTTGTGATATCCTTGAATTGCCATCCAGATCCTTTAATTTTTTGAGATTCTGTTGCTGAATGTAGTTTCCGCTTCTGCCCTTCACTGTTACATAGGAATTCGCCCCGGTTGGCATATCCCGGGGAATTGTCAGCGCATATGTAAAAGATACGGAGTACGGTCCCTCGTATCATCCGATGGTCAGACTCTGGCTGTATCCCATTGACCCGACATTCATGGTAAAGTCAATGGAATTTGTAAACCCTGAGTCAGCGGTGATAATAATCAAATACGCGATATCATCACGGAAAATGTTCAGTCTATACTGATTATTGCATAAATCTGACAGAAAAAACCTTCACGGTGCCCTAAAGTACGGTTTAAAACCTTTGAACGGAGGAAAATGGAAGAGTATCACCGCCCATACGTCACATAGGTTTCGCCATACTGGACGACATGTCCTTCCATTGCTCTGACAAGCTGATCCTTTGTGGCTCCTGCTGGCAGGGAAATATCAGAGTCCAGACCATAGATCTTAAAGAAATACCTGTGGGTCTGTCCCCGCGGCGGGCAGGGACCGTTATATCCGATCCTGCCAAAGCTGTTTTTTCCCTGCACTGCCCTGAGCGGAAATGTGACTTCCGGTATCTTTGGAATAGTATCGGGAATCATTCTCACAAGATCCATATTCCACGCAATCCAATGGACAAAACCACTTCCGCCAGGTGCATCAGGATCATTAACGATAATGGCAAGGGATTTTGAGAGAGCCGGGTTAACATCGCTAATAGAGATCTGCGGTGATATATCTTTCCCGTCACATGTATAGTCAATGGGGAGATTTTTCACAGAGATTTTTACGGTAAGCTGCTCCATACTGATTTTTACCTCCGGTATTGGGATGATACACGGGTGACAT
This sequence comes from uncultured Methanoregula sp., assembly GCA_964457995.1. Classification (GTDB taxonomy): domain Archaea; phylum Halobacteriota; class Methanomicrobia; order Methanomicrobiales; family Methanospirillaceae; genus Methanoregula. The sequence goes on from CAYWHL010000007.1 coordinate 10,968, forward strand.
AATTAAAGTTAGCACCGCGGTACACCCTAATAAATGGCAAACCTGATTATCGTGAACATATTGCGGCCGTATCGCCAAACTGGATCACATGCCCTTTCATCGCTGTTATAAGCTCATGTTTGTTGGATCCGGCAGTGAGATCAAGCATCGCATCCAGTCCATACACCCTGAACAGATACCGTATCATCTGGCCATGCGGGGGACACGGACCCGTATAGCCGATGGTCCCATAGTCCGTGATGCCCTGCACAGCCTGGATGGGTGAAGTGACCCTGCCTCCGGGCGGGATTCCGGGAGGGATCTGCTGCACAGGAGGGATGTTCCAGATGATCCAGGGGGTGAAAGAACAACAGGATTTTTCGAATGGGTTGAAGATCATAACAACAACTGATGATGCATTCAACCCCTTGAGGGTAAGGCGGGGAGACAGGTTCTCTCCATCGCATGTATGGGTGGGTGGAAATTCAAGAAAATCCAGTGAGACAACAAGTCGGTCCATTACTATAAAAAAACCAGGCATGTGAATATAAACGTATTGTTGTCCTGTCTTCTTCCACAGTCTCTTATATCCAAAAAAAGATATGGAAAGTGATGAGTCATATGATAGCGGTCCGGGGGCCTTTTGAATTGACACCAGTCGGAATAATACACTCACCTTTTCGTGAGCGTGACGATGCCCCACGGCAGGGCAGGTTTTCTGATACGGAATCCATGCTGGAAATACTGCCGGAATTTACCGATGGATTGCAGGATGTGGAGCACAATCCGCACCTGATTGTCCTGTACTGGCTCGACCACTCTAATCGTGCAACCCTGAAAGTGACTCCCCCTCATACCGGGATTGAACATGGTGTGTTTGCAACGCGCTCTCCAGACCGCCCGAATCCGATCGGAATTGGAATTGTTGACCTTATCCGTCGCGAAGGTAACCGGCTGATTTTACGGGGACTTGACGCGCTTGATGGAACACCGGTACTTGACATCAAACCATATTCAGCCACTATCGATTGCGTAAGGGAATAAAAAACCGCTCTTTGTTGTAGCCATCTCCACATCTTTATTGCATGCGAGGGATAACTGATGAGAGTACAGTACCACATTTTTTAGAGGCGAACCATGACAAAAAAAGATGACAAGAAGAAGAGTGCAGAGGAGGAATGTAAAAACGAGTGCTCAAGCTGCCCGACCGCTACCACGTGTTCATCGGCAAAAAGCGGGCCATCCGGCCTTCCCCCCAGGGCGAAGGTTGACGTTAAACACGTTATTATGGTTCTTTCGGGAAAAGGTGGCGTAGGCAAATCCACTGTTTCAGTGAACCTTGCGTATGCCCTTTCCAACCATGGATTCAAGGTCGGGCTTTTAGATCTTGATATGCATGGCCCCAACATCCCAAAGATGCTGGGTATTGAGGAACATAAACTCGCCATGATGGGCGAAATGATCGAACCTGTTCATGTCACCGGGATGCTTTCGGTCATATCGATGGCTTTCCTCCTGCCAGATGCAAACACACCGATCATCTGGAGAGGTCCGATGAAGATGGCTGCGATACAGCAGTTTCTTACAGAAGTGAACTGGGGCAGTCTGGATTATCTTGTTGTTGACCTTCCACCGGGAACTGGCGATGAAGCGCTTACCATCGCCCAGCTCGCCCCCAATCTCAGCGGCGCAGTTATTGTTACCACGCCCCAGGATGTTGCGACACTTGATGCCCGGAAATCAGTTAAATTTATCCAGAAACTTGAAGTTCCTGTCCTTGGGATTATCGAGAACATGAGCGGAATGGCCTGTCCGCACTGCGGAGAAGAAATTGACCTCTTTGGCAAGGGTGGCGGTAAAAAGATCGCAGAAGAACTCAATATTCCGTTTCTCGGCTCCATCCCGCTTGATATTGATATGCGCAAAGCAGGAGATGAAGGGCGACCGTTCATTATACGACGCGGTGACAATCCCACGTGGGCAAGTGTAGACAAAGTGATGGAAGCGCTCATAAAAGTCGTCGAGGGATAAGCGATGGACTACCTGCGGATTTTATCCGGAAAGGAACTGCCACTCCCAATTTATAGCGGTGTCATCGCCTGCCTTGAAAATCCGCTTGTATTTCCTGACCTGCTTGAACCGATTTATCGTGAAGCAATGAAACTTGATGATGACACTCTTGACCGGTTCCGGTTCTCACTTATGCGGCTGCAAATCTACGCAGACGTCCACCGGAATGAAGATCTGGAAAAAGCGATGCACATCAAGTATGTTGCACAGGTGCTTGAAAAAGTGGTTTTCGGTTCGCTGGTAATGGAACGTGAAGACCTGAACGCAGATTAATTTACATCTCTATAAAAAAATTTCCGGGAAATATAGTGTTACTGGTGATATCTATATGTGCAGACCCGTCCAATGATAATCTCAAGCTTCAATCATTCTCACGGTTTTTAAAACCAGTAGCATCAAACATCGATATACATCAGCACTGGAGATACGAATGACATCACGCATGCAATCCCCGCACACAACATGTCCGGGGTGCCAGGAAGAGGTTTTTCTCGACGAACTCGTAGGCGGAAAATGCCCGCTCTGCGGCTGTTCCCTCGAAGATTTTGATGAGTCATTCGGGGAGTATGAGGGAATCCTCGATCGCTCGGATCTCTCGTGGCTGATCTTTAATTATTTTGTCTTCAAGAAATTTGTTGACCTTGGCGTCCCCCCTCACCAAATCATGGAGTTTGTCAAAACCTACGAACAGAACGCGGACACGCCACCAGAAGAGTGGACAAAAACAGATTTCGCTCTTGAGATCCCCATGAATATCTGGGATCAGATCATGCCCAAGTACTGTGTGAAATGCAAAAAATTATTCTTCCGCGGTGGTAAGAAATCAATCCGCGGGGATATACGCAGGACGCAGCTCACGGTCTTATATACGTGCGACCAGTGCTAATCTCTCATCACTTTTTCAGATTATATTGTTGACCCTGTTGTTGTTTTTTTAAGGAAACACTCCATTAATGGAGTATTTTGTATGAACCGCGCATAAATCCCGATCCGACGATACTTTTTCGAGAAAAAGACTCCAAAATTGAAAAATCAGTAGGGAAAATGGGAAAAAGAAGCACGCAACGGTCTTTAAATTCTTCAGAGTTGTATACATCTTGCATGCCAGACATAAAACACCCAAAATGCAGTGCAACCATGCAGCGGATCTATAAACGGAATCGTGCTGCTTTCGTTCCGTGTGGTTGGATGTGCATATTCTACGGCATGATGCTGAAAGACAGCCTCACAGATTCGATATAGGGCATGATCACAGGCACTCGTAAGTAAAACATCATAACATTGGAAAAAAGGGCTATTTTGTAGATATTTTTGCAAAATAGTTGCAACATCCACTACTATTCATCATCAGTTAACTCCAATAAATTGGCTAGCTTTCTCCCTCTGGTATTGCACCAGCTTTAACCGCGGACATTCGGACCATCTCGCGGAATCTACGGATCGTTCACGAGTAGATCCCAGAGTTCCACCGAAAATTAATCCACACGAAAATTGGTGTTGTCAGACTTAAAGCGGCGCTTCGACCGACTTATTTCCAGTGGAGAACTAGTCGTTTTGAATTTTCATTACCATCTTGGTATGAATTGGTATGATGACAATCGTGGATGGAATAATTGGATTACTAATGGATGCATCTTGGATGTAATCATAGCACGCAATCCCGTGACAGTACTGCCCGGAATGCCGGGTCATGCTGCCGGATTAAAAAATACGCGAGTTTGCAAAATCTGCCAACAGAACGCTTCTATTGCCTTTTGTACCCTGACTAAAAAAAATGATGATACAATTATCGGCGTTTATTGATAATAACTGAAATCAGACCTATTATAAAGAGAGCTGCAACAATTGTGATCGGGGAAAGAGGGGACTGTGTTGTGGTAGGGGAGGATGTAGGAGCCGTTGTCGATAGGCGTGTGGTAGCCGCTGTTGTGGGGACTGTTGTCTGTACTGGTGTTGCCGCGGCGACAACTTTGAATGTTTTCACACCAACATAGCCTTTTACATCCTTGAACGTTATATCGTAGTCACCGGGCTGCGTCACAGCAACCTGTTTTGTGAATTCTCCCATCCCATCCTGGATATGAAGTATTGTGTCGATCCACTGGGGTCCGAAGATAACGCCATCCGGTCCCCTGACCTCTATCTCAACTCCTTCATCTCCGGCTTTTGTTATCGATCCCTCAATCCGGAGCGCCTCTTCGAAAGTCTGGGACATGGGGGAGGTGATCGTGATGTCCCCCGAACGGTCAATAAGTTTGGGCAGTTGCCAGGTCATTGAATCGGATGACAGTTTTTCCTCTTCAGTACGGGAAAGCAGGGCTTCCACTTTGTATTGGCCCCCGGGCAACCCTTTCGTATCAATTAACTGATATATGGTGGCATGATTTTCCTGGATAGTAACGGTCTGACGGCTAAGTGGTGTTGCCGTGTATGAGGACGACTGATAAAAAACAAAATCAAATATTGTCCCGGCGGGGAAATTGCTGTCAACTGAACAATTTAATGGAAGACCAACCGTTACGGATTCCGGACACCTGAGATAAAGCTGGTATGCAGATGCCGACCCTACAATACACAGCAAGCATAATGCGATGAGTATGATCCTTTTCATATCCACAGCATCTAATGGAAACATTATTAATTTATCTCAATGGCAACTCAAAAAAACAATAGGAAACAAGTATTATAAATTCACAAACCGCTTGCGGGTTCGAAGATAGAACCTGTTGACACTGGTCGGGCTGGTACAATAACTTTTTTTTATCTGTTGCTTGACTGAAAGGGTGGAATTATGCGCGTAAGCCCATTGGATGACCTGATCCAATATCGGGGTTCAATATGGACGAATTTTCTATATACCTATAATCATTTTTAAAAGGTGATGCTATCCACCCCTATTTATGCACGTCGAACGGCAGCAGATCTACGTATCTGATAAAATGGTACAGGAAGCACGATCGAAGGGTATTACCAACCTTTCAAAGTTCGTGCGTGAACGGTTAGCGGAATACAATACCACACATGGTGGGATTGAAACGAAGGAGTAAGAACAGATGATAAAAAAGGAAAATGTTTGTATGCACTGCACTGTTAGTGCTATCAGAATATTAGTATTTCCATTGGCTATAGTTAATAATCCAGTGGAGAATACGACTGGGATGCTGGCTTGATGAATGAGTCAGACGTACCGGACTTCGATGATAATCATATGCTTATTCACACACCAGTGTTTTTCGCTTCCTGTCAGTCCCAATTCGGGCATCATGAAATTTTCATCCTTTATCTCTAAGGTGAAGCTGTACGAGGGAAGGAGCACATATTACACTCCTGACTGAATTGTGAATTTCGTATTTTGGTAAAAAGGCATCACAGGAACGAAAAAGGATTAGTGCTGGTAATAAAATTCAATAATTTTTCCTGTCTGCACATCAACCCAGCCTGTTGCCATGACGCGTGTCTGTTTCTCTCGGATAATCTCATCGGTAAATTGCACCTTCCAGGCAAGCGGAATACTGCCTGGCCGGGGAATACTTCCTGCCGGGTACTGGTCTTTCCAACGGATTTCTGCAGAAAGAATCTCAACAACTGATGCCGGGTACTTCTCCTGGGCTTCTTTCAATACAGCAAATGTCGCAGCGGATCGTGACACAAGAGGAGCCGGGGCCACGGAAAATGCACTGTCCGGAGTGAACCAGCGCCGGTAATAATCTGTAACATCCCCGGTTATCGAATCAACCGAAATGGTAAATCCGTCGTTATCACAGGGAATGTCCTGGACGATCCGGTTGTAAATAAACACGTATTGCCCGGCCACCGTTTTTTGGGGAAATTCCAGCGGATTATACCTTGCCTCACTCATATTAAGAGGGAGCGGAACCCTGTTTTTCTCGATAATATAGCGATCTGCAATTTTTTCTGCGGCGTTGATATCCACCAATGGATTTGCCTGCCTGCCCTCGAACTGTATAATGCGGGAGAATGAAACAATTTCGCCGGTGTCCGGGTCCATGGTTCCGGTAAGAATCTCTGCGTTCTCACGGTACAACGTAAAAATCCATGCCCGTAGGGTATCCGTATTATTGTGGTATCTCAACCTGATATTGTCGGGATGAAGTCTGAAAAAAGATTCTTGTATGAGAATTTTTGCCTGATCAGCAGTGATTTTGGCACCTTCCTGTCCTGGTGTATAGAGATCACCGGTAACGGCATCAATAAATGCAGAAAACCCGGTATCAGCTGGTGTTGCATTGGTGAGTTTGATCCCAAACTCATACAAACTCCGGTATGGATACCGATCGGTTACATTGACACTGATGAGGGTATACGCGGAGGTCGGATAATCCAGACGGAGAAAACCAGTTGCATTCGCCAGGGATAGCATATTACGGGTTGGCTGGTCAGGAACACCATTTCCGATAACGATTCCAGTATCCTCCCCGGCAGTCCCGTTATACGTGAGATTTCTCATAGATTCACCCGATGGAGAGGCTGGTGAAATTTCCGGAGAGGGTACTAAAGATCCAGGAAGTGAGAATGGGGGGTGGTCAAGTACCGGCAATAACCCACTCAGTCCCAGATATAACACTGCGCATGTCGCAAGAACTACACAGATTATCGCAATTTTTTTAACAAGTCGCCGTCGTTTCTTTGCTTCTATCTGCTGTTTGTACCTCTCGGGAATATATGCAATGTCGGGGTTCTGGGATTTTTTATTCACTGCTGCCGCCTCAGAAGATTTTTTAGTAATTATGTGCTGTACCAGTAAAAAAAAAGAACCGGGACAAAAAATGTGTCAGTTGCGAACCAGAATGTTCATACCAGTAGTCCAACAGGCTAAAAAATTGTTAAAAAAAGTGAGAAATGATACCGCCTTACAGCCTCATTTCAATACGCCCTTCCGACCAGTGTCGGTTTGCCAGGGTTCCCACACCCAACACATATACCTTCAGTCTCAGGAACATACTGTGAACGCACATCCGTACCAAGGATGCTGGCGTTTGAATGCGCTTCGATTCTGTCACCACATCTTTTATCCTGGCACCAGTGGACAACCGCAACTTTTCCCTCATCGATCGTCACCTTCAGCACATCAAGTGATGGTGCGGAGCAAAGATGAGACCGAGTGTGATCTTCAGCACGGGCACGGAGTGCATCTGTGATCTCACTCAGCAGGCGAGACACATCTTCTGTCACGGTTGAGAGATCAATTGATGTCTTCTTGCCAACCCGATTCACTGCCATGACTTTTCCTGCATCCAGATCCCTTGGTCCCAGTTCAAGCCGCAGCGGGACGCCCCGAAGTTCCCACCAGTAGTATTTCGCGCCGGGACGCATGTCGCGGGTGTCAAGTTTTACCCGGAAACCGGCTGCGGTGAGATCAGTATGCAGTTTCCGTGCCGCTGTCATCACATCCTCGTGGCGTTTTCCAATCGTAATCGGGACAATAACGACCTGGAGCGCGGCAACTGCCGGAGGGAGAATAAGTCCTTTATCATCGCCATGTATACTTATCAGGGCTGCAATCGACCGCTCCGAAATACCGTAACAAGTCTGCTGACCGAATTTCTGCTCGCCATTTTTGTCTTCGTACGTGATGTTGAATGTACGGGAAAAGTGATCGGCCAGATGGTGTACGGTGCCAATCTGGAGCGTTTTGCCGTTTGGCATGATTGCATCAACTGCGATCGTGTAATCAGCGCCAGGGAACTTATCCCAGTCCGGACGTTTTGAAACGAGAGTCGGAATGCAGAGCCCGTCATAGAATTCACGGTAGAGGCGGATTGCCTCCTCAACTTGTTCAGAAGCTTCCTCCCAGGTGGCATGGACTGTATGTGCTTCCTTAAACGACGTAATCTCTCTTAAGCGTATCAACGGACGGGTCTGCTTGGTCTCGTACCGGAATGTATTTACAATCTGGTAATATTTTATGGGCAAATCTGCGTGTGAGCGGACCCAGAGGGCATACATAGGATAGATGGCAGTCTCACTTGTCGGACGTAGTGCCAGCTTAACATCAAGCGGGGTTGTCCCGCCGTGTGTTACCCAGTATACTTCATCTTCGAATCCTTTGATGTGTTCTGCCTCTTTCATGAATTCCTGTTCAGGAATAAGGAGGGGAAAAAGTGTTTCCTGGTGGTCGCGATCAAGAAGATCGCGGAGTCTCTGGTACACGAATTTTCGTATTGCGAAACCATAGGGGAACCAGACATACAATCCCTTGACAGGATAGCGGACGTCCATAATCTCGGCCCGCCACAGGATATCGTTATACCACGCAGAAAAGTCTTCCTTTATTGGCAGGGCGCCCGCGTCATCATCCATGAATCAGATCCTCTAAGCTACTAAATGTATGACAATTGGTGTAATAAAAGCCTCGACAAATGCCGCAATTGCGATGAGAGGCAGGGCATAGAGGATAAACAGCCAGGCAAATTTCTGTGCATCCTCATTCGTGTCCGTTCCGAAGTACCACTCCGCGATAAGTGACTGGGCAAGCATGATGCCGAGTGCTCCTGAAAGAATGAACGCAGGAATCTCAAAGATGCCATGAGGCAGGATTGCAGCGGCGACAAAAGCGACGGAATGATCCTTGCGAACGATTTCCATGATAGCTCCAATAAGAACACCATTCAGGCTTATGATAAATATCGTAAGGATACCAAATGATGCCCCTCCTAAGAATAGCAGGATGCATGCCTCAAGATTGTTGAAAAAGAGATGCACAAAAATTTCAGCGGTATCTTTTCCCTTAATCTGATCTGCAACTTCTTTTTCAAAGATTTTCATAAGGTCTTCGCCAATTGCCGGATTTTGCATCGTCCCGACCCAGCCAACCGTGATCGTGGCACAAAAGAGAAGAAAAATAATAATGATCGCATTCGTCAGCGGAGAATCAGACATACAGTACCATCCGCGTCATATCCCGGATTCCCGGAGCAAAACCAACCACTATCATGGCAAGCAGCACGAGATGCCAGAATGCAGGATTTGCCTCTTTGCGGTACAGCTCCATGATATAGATTGCCGGAAAGAGTACGACCAGCTTTAAAGGGAACATCACAAACGCGGTATGGGTCAGCTCAATAAGGCCGGAACCAACGACATGCTGTTCGATATAGCGGACTGACGGGTGAAGATCGATTCCGTAACTCGTCGCACTTGCATCCAGCAGCTGACCAAAAAGTAGTGTCAGGTAGAGAGGATCGGTTACGTATTTCCATATGAGGACATAGCGCATACATGCCCAGACCAGCAGAGTGGCAGTTATAGCCATAAGAGGGATGATGGACAAAACAAAGAGATCGACGTGGGCGTTATTGATGCCCCATGCCAGCAGAACGAGTGAAACGATAACTGTCGATATAATGCCGGCAAATGCATAAAAAGTGAGAAAATTCTTCGTCAGTCCCTGAAGGGTAATAAAGCGGGAAAGAAACAGCATGGTGATGGTATAAAAAAAGAGCACAAGATAGATAAGCGGGGTCACGAGTAAAAACTGGAGATCCCCTGTAATCATTCCGGTATCCTGCACAACCCGTAATACCCCGCCAAGAAAAACATAGGGAAGTGTAGCAAGGATAAATCCGGTATCAATTTTAAATCCAATATCTGAAAGCCAGGTTGACTGTGACATCCAGCGATACAATAAATAGACGCCGATGACCAGGATTACTGCATAGGTAAGTGTATCAACTATATTGTATGGTTGTCCCATCCTGATGGGATCGATGTAATATTTGTATATGAAATCACTAATCATCCATGATCAGAATGAGCGCAGATGCAATAAAATTACTCAAACCAAAAATTTTCGAAAAGTCCAAATGGATGCAGTTGCCCCGCGATGTTGTAATCGGGCATGATGTTTTTGGGCAGATCCCTTCGGTCTGTGAAGATCTTAAACTCGGCAAGTCTGCGCTTCTGATATCTGGTAAGAGTACAATGGATCTCGCAGGAAAAAACGTCCTGGAGATCCTCAATAAAAGCTATAGCGTAAAACCTTTCATTGCCGAAGAGATCAGCGTTTCAATCATCAAAAAGGCACAAAAAGCTGCGTCAGGAATGGACTTTGTTATAGGTATTGGCGGTGGGAGAGTTATCGATACTGCGAAGATCGTTTCGTACAATCTCGATGTCCAGTTTATTTCCGTTCCCACTGCGGCTTCGCATGATGGTATTGCATCTTCCCGGGCATCAGTACCTACTGTCGAGGGGCATGCGTCGCTCGATGCCCAGCCACCAATTGCTATTATCGCAGATACGGGAATCATTGCCTCTGCACCTCACCGGCTCCTTGCCGCCGGTTGTGCAGACGTTATCTCCAACTACACAGCAATTCTGGACTGGGAGCTCGCCCACAGGGTTAAAGGTGAGCCTATGAGTGAGTACGCGATAGCGCTCTCCAGAATGACGGCTGAGATCCTGGTAAAAAATGCCCACCTTATTAAGCCTCACCAGGAGCAGTCCGCATGGTTTGTCACAAAAGCGCTCGTGTCCAGCGGAGTAGCCATGAGTATCGCAGGGTCGTCCAGACCGGCAAGCGGGGGTGAACACAAGTTCTCCCATGCGCTTGACAAGCTTGCACCTGGTAAGGCGCTCCATGGCGAGAGCTGCGGAATCGGGACTATAATATCCATGTACCTGCATGGCGGGGACTGGAGGAGTATCCGGAACTCATTAAAAAGTATCGGTGCCCCGGTAACTCCCGCTGATGTTGGAATTGATGACGCAATTGCCGTTGAGGCACTTCTTCTGGCAAAGACTATCCGTCCGGAACGCTTTACAATATTTGACATGGGAATAACGCGCGAATCAGCACAGAACCTTGTGAGGATACTGTACTCGGAGTGAGGAGCTGGTCATATGGCAGATTCCAAAACGAAAGTGACGCTGGTTGGCACGGTTATGGCTAAACAGGGTATTGAATTCATTTATGAAGGTGAAGTTGCAGGCTGTGATACATGCAAAGTCAAAAAGGCATGCAATAACCTCCAGATAGGAAGAAAATACCGCATTGTTTCAGTCCGGACAACTCATCACGAGTGTATGGTCCATCTTGATAGTGTAACTGCTGTTGAAGTCGTGGAGGCGCCGGTTACCGCGCTCATTAATGCTGAAATGGCAATAGTCAATTCAAAAATCAAGCTCGAATTATCCTGCAAAAAGAGTGACTGCCGTAGTTATCCTCTTTGCCAACCCGATGGTGTTGTGAACGGAGAGAAGTATATTGTTGTTAGTGTGCTGGGCAATACTTCCGACATATGCGAGAAGGGCCGGACGCTAAAGCTTGTTGAAATTAAACCGTCCTGATCTTACTTTTTGGCTCTCTGCCAAAGTGCGTCTGCAATCTTCAGGAGTTCATCATAATATTCGAGATCTGTTTTACACCGTCCCGGAATTGCCTCGAGACCCCAGTAAGCACCGGCAAGCGCTCCACAACAAGCGCCAACAGTGTCTGCATCGCCCCCCAGATTGACTGCAGACAGGATCGCTCCCTTCAGAGTTCGGGCATGCATGAAACTGAAGAGAGCCGCGTGAGAGCAGAGAACGGCATCAAGTGAGGGATCCGGCGAATAATTTTCATAATTGCCGAGCATTGCATACACTTCATTATTCATGCAGAGTGAACGGGCATGCCGGTATGCTTTCTGACGCGAAATGCCACGGCACATATCGCTCACCATAATGTTCAGCCATGCAGAGCAGTGTGCTGGGACCGGATCAAAGTGCGTAAGCTGTGAGCACGCTATACTAATCCGGTACACTTCATGTGCAGGATAGAAGATGCCGAGAGGAAAGCCCCGCATCACACTGCCATTGCTCCGGCTGCCGTGTCTTTTTTTGTGCACGAGCCATGCAGCCCGGTGCGGCAGGGTGCCGGATTTGATCAGTTCAAAAAATGCTGAGGATGTCGGACCGTACCATTCCTTACGCTTCTCGTACCCTGAAAATAAGCGTAATATAAGGTCTTTTTGGTCAAATTCTCCACATGCGACGAGCGATTCAGCGACAGCCATTGCCTGTATAGTATCGTCCGTAATTTGTCCTTTTTTACGGAAATGCAGCCCTCCGGGAAGCATTTCGGTCACCCACGATTCAGGTTGGGCAGATCCTTCCAGGGGCGCACCCAACGCATCGCCAAATGCCAATGCAACAAGCGATCCGGCAGCATGCAGGTATCCTGATATAAATCTCACCAAAAAGGTATATGTGCATCACAAGGAAAAGAATCAGCTTGCAGAAGGTGATAGTGTGCAAAAGGAAGAATTGCTGCATTTACACATGTTAATGATTCACATCAAGAAGTACTATGAAGGCGTCACCAACGAAGATATCCAGACCGAACGTTATAATTCCCTTGAAATTTCTCCTGTCCATATACATAAGGACAAGAAAGCCCACAAAGATGCTCTTCTGACACTTGGAGATGAGATCGTTACCCATATCCACGGGCACCGTATTCCTGTGGTGAACTATTCTTCAGAGACTGCATCCACCATAGTTGCAGCCGAACATTAAAAGTCATGGATGAGGCGCAGGCATTTCGGGAGATAATCTCCCGCATCCTCACTCTACAGTCAGGTGATGATACTATAGTTGCGGTAAAGATAGATATTTGCCGGAAGTACGGGCTGCCTGCGGTTCCCAAAAACTCAGCCATTCTTGCGGTTGCTTCACCACAAGACCGGGAAATCCTCCGGAAAATCCTGCTTGTCAAACCTACGCGGACGCTGTCTGGTGTAGCTCCTGTAGCGGTAATGACATCGCCGGCACCCTGCCCGCATGGCAAATGCCTGCCCTGCCCGGGTGGACCGGACCACCCGTTCAAATCCCCGCAAAGCTACACTGGAGAGGAGCCTGCAGCGTTGCGTGCACGAGAGCATTCCTATGACCCGTTTGCCCAGGTGCATGCCCGGCTCGAGCAGTTCGAACTCCTCGGGCACCGGGTGGACAAGGTCGAGCTGATCGTCATGGGTGGAACGATGACTGCACGAACACCGGAATATCAGGAACAGTTTGTGTCACGCTGCATTGAAGCCATGAACACTTACCCGGGTGGGGCCGCATCAGCAGAGTCATGTGATGTGGCTGCTGTGCAAATAGAAAATGAGACCTCGACCATCCGCTGTGTTGCGATAACATTCGAAACCCGCCCGGACTGGTGCCGGCGTGAACATATTAACCGCATGTTGCACCTTGGGGTGACCAAAGTAGAACTCGGTGTTCAGCATGTCGATGATGCGATACTTCTCTATAACCGGCGCGGATGTACGGTCGCAGACACCGTAGAAGCAAACACACTTCTCCGTGATGCTGGTATGAAAGTGGGGTTTCATCTTATGCCCAATCTCCCCGGTTCGACTATTGATATCGATAAAAAGATGTTCGAAACGATCTTTTCCGATCCCCGTTTTAAGCCTGATTTTCTGAAAATCTATCCTACTCTTGTTACCCCGGGTTCTGAAATTGAAGAACACTGGAACCGGGGCGTTTATCAGCCATACAGGGAAGAGGACATGATTGATCTTGTTGCCTATGCGAAATCGCTTATCCCTGAGTACACCCGGCTCCAGCGGATCCAGCGTGATATTCCGGCAAAATTGATTGTTGCCGGTTCCCGGCATTCCAATTTCCGCCAGCTTGCCCAGAACAGGCTGAAGGCAACCGGAAGGCGCTGCCACTGCATACGCTGCCGGGAAATTGGAAGACTCCCCTCCCTTGCAGAATCAGAAATCCGGGTATTGATGTACGAGTGCTGTGGAGGAAGGGAGCACTTCATCTCTGCGGTGTCCGATGATTCTTTAATCGGGTTCTGCCGGCTTCGGGTACCTTCTTCCCCATACCGGCCCGATCTGGAGAATTCAGCACTCATGCGGGAGCTTCATGTCTACGGAAGTCTTGTCCCAATAGGTAAAGATGCTGAGTCTGAGGAATGGCAGCACAGGAATTTCGGGAAAGTGCTTATTGCCCGGGCAGAAGAAATCACCGTCGATGAAGGTTTCTCCAGTCTGGCGGTTATGAGCGGTATAGGTGTCCGCCCTTATTACAGGAGAATGGGATATGAACGCAAAGGACCCTATATGGTTAAGGAGTTGCAATGAACCCGGCGACAACTGAATTTCTCCGGCAGCGTTTCACGGATTATTACAAAAAAACCATTCTTGTCGCTCCATCATCCCTTGATCAGCGGGAATGGGGTTTTGTGATGTTCAATCCCGGCTCATCAATCCGGATGCGGCGGCATGTGGGTTTTTCAGGGAGGGATGAACTCTTTCAGTTTATTAAAAATCTCGTGCCTCAGCATTCCTACTACTCGACTGCATACTATGAGAAACCTGATGCCGGGACCATGGCAGATAAAGGCTGGTGCGGTGCTGATCTTATTTTCGATCTTGATGCCGACCACATCATGCGGGGTCCCTATGATCAGATGCTGGTGAGGGTGAAAGAGGAAACTGAGAAGCTCATAGGAATGCTCACCAATGAGTTTGGGATGGATCCTAAGACCATTGAACTCGTTTTTTCCGGTGGCCGGGGGTATCATGTTCATATCAAGGATCTTGCGTTTCGTGGATGGGGAAGCGCTGAGCGCCGGGAGTTGATTGACTATGTCTGCGGGATTGGAATTGACCCCGCAGCGATGCTTTCCGGTAAAAAACCTGCCTCTGTGGGCTGGCAGATGCGGTACCGTCAAACGCTTCTTGAGTATATCCGGTGGTTAGGGACCCTCAAAGAGGAAGAAGCAATTGCGCATCTCACGGGAATCGAGGGAATTGGCAAGGATTCAGCGACTGCATTTCTGAAAAAACTCGGCGAGATTTCCGGGGAGATTGAACGTCGTCCCACGACCATGATTTTAAAGAACCGCGTAATCCACGCAGTCCTCGCCCAACAGGAAGGGGAATTTAAAAAAAGACTCCTTTCCCGTGCAGCTCTTGCTGATGAACCAGTCACTACGGATACAAAACGACTGATACGGATGCCAACCTCGCTACATGGCGGGAGCGGGATGCGGGTACAGCCCCTTGAACTCCGTGAGCTGCATGATTTTGAACCGCTTGTGGATGCAGTGGTCTTTTCAACACGGGATGTAAGAGTGGATCTTTTACATCCTATCACAATGCCGATGCTCGGAAGTACTTATGAACTCAAAAAAGGTATCAATACAGTACCCGAAGCGGTAGCAGTGTTTCTCTGTTGCCGGGGGATGGCAGAAATTTCTTAAAAAAAGGAGAAGTGAATGGGATCTCTGGGGCTTGACGATCTGCGCGGTATCCTGCTTTCTGAGCGGGAGACGGGACGACTTACAACGGTAATCCCCGATCTGTTCGAACGAGGACATGCTAACCTTGCCTCTCTCATCAGCAAAGTCTATGCAATTGAAGATCCACTCTCAGAAGAAGCCCGCTCCCTTATCGAGGAGACGCTTGCAATAAAAGAGACTTTACGTGAGCTTTTTTCAATACGGTCACGAAAGATTCTCGCGCTTACTGTCATGCATGCGGAAGATAATTATTATGACCGTGAAGAAGTGAAAAGGATGGTGCCTGCTGAGAAGGAGATGTTTGATATGGTTACTGCCAGTATTGAACAATGTAAAGGCATTCTGTTACATGCTATCCCTCATACTCCGATTGTGCCAGCACATGATGTGATCACGGACTCAGGAGAATCCGAACCCCCTGCAGAGGAGGAAAATAATGAAATTTTTCCTTTGTTGCAAAAGGCAAGCTCACCGATGTCATATCCCTGTGTTCTCGTGCAGGTTCTCGAGGATATGGAATCCTTTATGGGGATTGATGGGAGGATTTATACACTCTCAAAAGGAGATATAGTGACGCTTCCTGAACGGAATGCTGCGGTATTAAGTGAACGCAACATAGTCTTAAATATGAACCTTTGTAAATAATATTGGTATTCTA
>CAYWHL010000008.1:0-26898 GCA_964457995.1 uncultured Methanoregula sp.
GTTCAGGTTGTCAGGGAAGCGCGTCTGGCTATCCTCAGCGCGGTAGTACTTGGCTTCGGTCGTGCGATCTCTGAAGTCGGTGTGGCAATGATGATCGGTGGCAATATCAGGGATGCGACACGCGTACTGACTACTGCGATAGCGCTGCAGACCGGTATAGGCGATTTCCCGTTCTCAATCGCTCTCGGCATCATCCTACTTCTGATAGCTCTCGTCATCGTTATAATCTTGAATCTCATAACATCCGGCCTGTCGGTTGAGTCCCAGCAGGTGCTTGGAGGCCCGCGTACATGATCCGGATAGCAGGTCTCTCGCGACGGGCTGGCGGCAAAACAATTCTCGAATCAATCGACCTCGAGATCCATCGCGGGGAGATCTTCACTTTTATCGGCCCGAGCGGAAGCGGCAAGACAACGGTTCTGCGTCTCATCGATCTTCTCGATATGCCAACAGGCGGCACCATCATGTTTGACGGCACTGATACTGCCGCATCTGATGCAGCGGTCCGGCTTTCGATCCGCAGGCGCATGGCGATGGTCTTTCAGAGACCCGCGGTCCTGAACACAACGGTCGCCGGCAATGTTGCGTTCGGGCTGAAGTTTCGGGGTATGGAAAAATCAGAGATCGATTCGCGTGTTCCTGAGGCGCTCGATATCGTCGGCCTCCTGCACCTTGCAGATCGAAAAGCGGTCACGCTCTCCGGGGGAGAGATGCAGCGCGTGGCAATCGCACGTGCGCTGGTCACCCGTCCTGAGGTGTTGCTTCTTGATGAGCCCACGGCAAATCTGGATCCTGTCAATTCTGAGCTGATCGAGAGCCTTATCCTCCGCGTCAACCGGCAATTCCAAACCACCATCATCCTCTCCACCCATGACATGATCCAGGGCCAGCGCCTTGCAGATCGCATTGGGGTGATCATCGATGGCAGGATTGTCCAGGTTGGTACAACCAATGATATCTTTTATCAGCCTGTTGGCAAAGATATTGCCCGTTTAGTTGGCATCGACACAAACCTCAAAGGGATGGTAAAGACAAATGACAGGGGTCATGCTGAAATTGACATTGGTGATTCCATTTTTGAAGCAATAACTTCTGTTTCGGCTGGCCAGCGGGTTGCACTCTATATACGACCTGAAGAAGTCACCCTTATACTTCCGGATTCAATTTCATGCAAGACAAGCGCACGCAATCATCTTTCCGGGATTATTACTAAGATGGCGCAGTTTGGACCGTTCATCCGGGTAACCGTTGATTGCGGTTCTCCTCTCACTGCACTTATTACAAGAAGGTCATGCAGTGAACTCGGGCTTGCAGTTGGAACGGTAGTCATCGCGGGAGTCAAAGCCACAGCCATCCATGTCATTCCGGATTCGGGCTGAACTGTTTTTTCCATAGTGAAAAAACTGTGAAAAGTTAAACACTATAATACGAGAACGCCCAATAATAAGTCGATGCGCTGCACGATTCTTGCCAGCGGAAGTAAAGGCAATTGCGTTTTTCTCGAAGGGGAAAGCGGGGCACTCCTTCTTGATGCCGGTCTGAGCACCAAAGAGATGCTGCAAAGAATGGAAAATGCATCCCTTGATGCCGGGCAGATACAAGCGGTTCTTGTCACCCATGAACACGGTGACCATATCAGGGGGCTTGACGTGCTCGCCCGCCGTCTTGATATCCCTGTCCATGCAACAGAGGGGACGCTCCATGATTTTCTTCACCACCGGCGTACATCCGACAAACGGATTAACAGTCATGTATGCCGGTATCACGAGCAGTTTGAGATCGGGGATTTTCTTATCGAACCATTTGCCACATCTCATGATGCGGCCGAGCCCTGCGGGTTCATCATCCGGGAAAATGGTGTCAGGTTTGGGTACTGTACCGACACCGGCATCATTACCCCTCACATGCTCGACCTGCTCAGGCACTGTGACGCAATCGTGCTTGAAAGCAATCACTGCCAGGATATGCTCCAGAACGGCCCTTACCCGGAATCGCTGAAACGAAGAATCCGTTCCAAAAGAGGGCACCTGTCCAATACCGCTGCAGCCAGGTGTCTCCAGCTCCTTGGAAAGGATGTTCCGCAGGTCATCCTTGCCCACCTGAGCGAGACGAATAACACTCCTGAACGGGTGATGGCAAGCGCCCGTGAAGGGCTCGGGCTCTTTTATGACGAGAAGACCCTGGTTATCGCCACACAATGCGGGACATCCTGCACCTGCCCGCAGTGTATAAAACTCTAAAAAAGCCCTGGAAATTTCCTTTTTTTAAAGAAGACTTTTTATATGCAGAGAACGGGGTCTGTTGTTTTTTATGTATCTTTAATCTTCAGCAGCTTGAAGCAGTACTGGTCGATCGAGTCAAGCAACGCTTTTTTTGCCTGTTTGACTTTCTTTTCGTCATCGGAGAGAAAATCATGGGCCACATATTCAAGCAATGTTACGTAGAAATGGTGAGGGCCAAAGGTTACCTTTATTTCTTCTAAACAGGCATGAGCCTCATAGGGTTTACCGCTCATCATTTCAAACCCAAAATCAAGGAGGACAAGTGCTCTCTGCGGGATATTTTTACTCAACGCCATTTTCCTGAATTTATAATAGATCTCTTCGCGGGAGGTAATGATTGCCAGATTTAGCCCGTAATAGACTGGCTCAAGCTCCTCGGGATACTGCTGGGTCATCTGCTTGACTATCCCGGCCACACCTCCGGCATCACGGCTCTCGAGTTTTATCTTGTATGACTCCCGGAGGAAGAACATGTCATCATAGAACCGCTCGGTCGCTATCGCCAGAAGTTCCTCCCGAATATCCCTCCTGCCGTCCTTAGAAGCCTTCTCAATCCCTATCTGTAAAAATTTCTGGTCTTCGGGGAACCATTCAATCGCCTGTTTCAGCATGAACCAGAAGATCTTGTTTATGCCGGGATCATCGCCAATGCCCATTTCCTTAAGCCGGTTTACGGGCGGATTTAAACGAATCAGCTCGATCATCTGCTCGCGTGCGGCAAGTGCTTTGGGCGTGGGGCCACGGACCAGTTCTTCCGGGTCCGTGGCTCCTCCCTGAGGAGGAGAACGGATAAAGTAGCAATACGCCAGCGCCGGGCAGATGAGCGCATCAACATTCCGGTATTTTTTTAGCTGTTCGATTGCTTCAGCATACTTCCCGGTGTTGATCATCTTCATGCCGAGCACAATATCGTAAAGTGCGTTTCCGGTTTTTTTGCGTTTATTCCGCTCAGCATGATCAAACAGATTCTCAACATACAGGAGATCATCAGACATTTTGCTCGCATCAAGCACCCGTATAGTGATGCTGTCAATGAACCGGTCATAGAGATCGTCGCTGACATCCGGGAGGGCTTTTTCCAATGCGGCAATGATGTGCCCGAAAAAAACGGGAATGTTCGAATCGATTTTATCGCTGTTTTTTTCGATATAATCAAAGAAATCCTTTTTCAGCTGTTCGAGTTTTACCTTGACAATAGCTTCAGGTTGCCACTCCTCATCCATACAACAAAGTCACGTTAACTGGTAATAAATTTGTTGAAATTTTAAGCAGGAAAAATCCTGATGCAGTGTATTTTGTCATAAATCCAGTGCTATTCAATCGTTTCGTGATTGAAAAATATCACAATATATATGCGTGCGCTTGGACAACATCTGAAAAGAGAACCGTCATGCTTTTTATGGACTTTGCCCGGACCTGTGAACAACTGGAAGGGACCTCAGGGCGTCTCGAAATGATTGATATAATCAGTCGTGTGCTTCCCGGCCTGTCACCAGAAGAACTCCCGGTTTTTGTCCGGTTTGTTATGGGCCGGATTTTCCCTGACGGGGGCGCAAAAAAACGTGCCATCGGCCCTAACCTTCTCTATGAAGCAATCGGCTATGTTGCCGGTATGAAGAAGGACGAGGTAATTGAAAAAATCAACCTTACAGGTGATGCCGGGCGAGCCGTTGAGGAACTGCTTTCAATTAAATCGCAGACAACCTTTTTCCATGAAGACCTGGATATCGTCCGCGTATATACAGAACTCATAACAATCGCCGGGACGGAGGGAAAGAAATCCCAGCGGGAAAAACTGCTGGCGGTTCGTCGTCTGCTGGGGAATGCCCGCCCGCTGGAAGGGAGATATCTGGCCCGTATCATGCTCGAAGAACTCCGTATAGGTGTCGGGGGGGGCAGCGTGCGGGACGCGATTGCCCGGGCATTTAACGTCGACCCTTCGCTTGTTGAGCATGCGGTCCAGGCGTTAAATGATGTCGGTGAAGTAGCACGGCTCGCTAAACTTGGCCCTGACGCGTTACGGGATGTTCACATCACCCTGTTCCATCCGGTGCGGATGATGCTTGCCCAGCAGGGCACAATTGAGGACATGATAAAAGAGCACGGGCAGATTGCCGCTGAGTTCAAATATGACGGTTCACGTTTCCAGTTTCACAAAAAGGGCAACTGGGCCAGAATGTATTCCCGCAGACTTGAGGATGTGACTGCCGCATTGCCTGACGTGATAGAGAAACTGATTACCTCGACAGCACATGATGTGATTCTCGATGGGGAGGTAATTGCCATAAAAGACAACAAACCCATGCCATTCCAGTCAGTACTCCGGCGTTTCAGGCGCCGTCATGATATTGCGGAAGCGCAGGATGCAATCGAGATGGTACCGCATGTTTTTGACATCATCTACCTTGACGGTGAAACGCTCATAGATCTTCCCTTAAAAAAACGCAGGGAACGTCTTGAGAGCGTAGTGAAAATGTATATCGCCCCTCAGGTCGTAAGCAGCGATCCGCTGGAGATAGAACGGACTTACAAAGAAGCTCTCGACGCAGGACATGAGGGAATCATGATAAAGGTGCCCGCGTCTCCGTATACTCCAGGTCAGCGGGGAAAAAACTGGATTAAGATTAAACCTGATGTAGATACCCTTGATCTTGCAGTGATTGGCGGGGAATGGGGGGAGGGTAAACGTGCGCATGTTTTCGGTTCATTCCTTGTTGCCTGCCAGGACCAGGGAAAACTCATCGCCCTCAGCCGGGTGGCAACGGGGTTTTCTGACGAACAGCTTGCTGAGGTCTATGAACTTCTGAAAGACCGCATCATAAAAAAATCCGGAAAAGAAGTGACATTTGAGCCCGGTCTGGTCTTTGAAGTAGGATATGCAGAACTCCAGGTCAGCCCGACATACGAGGGAGGATTTGCCCTCCGTTTCCCAAGATTTATCCGGATCAGGGACGATAAGGATATCTCTGATGTTGAAACACTCGACAACATCAGGGAAAGGTATAACCGGCAGTCAAAATCGGCACAGGCATATCAGAATTGAAAGAGTGTTCTCTGCGTTCGTAATTCTGGGATCAGCGTACTGTGCGGTACCCAGGTACCGGATCCGATAATGGCGGATGCCTGCCCGACAGCAGCATTAACCGATTCGCAGATGATTGGGGGATTTGCCATCGCCTTTCGTGCAGCTTCACGAATAACCCAGGTACCGAGCGGGGCCCAGTATTCACAGGAAATACTGCGGATTAAAATCACCCTGGCAGATCGCCCGATATTTTTAAGGTATTCACAGGCCGCAAGGCGTGCAGAATAGTAAGCACCGGAAATCGGGGAATACCCTTTCTTACTCATACCTTCCCGGTCCTGCACGATCACTTCCTCTTCTCCTGCCCAGAGTGTATGTCGCCCCCAGATCTCGATCATCTCGTACTTCCAGTCACCAGGAACAAGAATACAGACTATCCTGTTCCCGAAGATTTCTCCGGTGAAAAGACGGATTTCATCTACGGGGGGATAGCGTGCGATCTCTTTTTTGAGCTGCGTTGAAAGTGTATCATCGACAGCAGTGATCGCCCACCGTGTCGGAACGAATTTTCGCCGTTTGCCTAAAAGACCTGCGGTCATGAGATTTGAAATCCGGTATACATCAATTGCTGATTCCCTGAGTGCAATGCAGGCATCGGTCGCCACCATATCGGTATCTGCCGTGATACGGTCTACTACACGTTCCACCCGTGCATTACCAAGTATGTCCATTTTTTTTACTGAACCGGTAAATCCGACCGGCGCAATCGTTCCGTCAAAATTAAGATTGAATGTGACCGGTTTGTCAAAGGAGACATCCACATCAAGAGGGACAGAAGAAAGTGCGATCTCCTGCAGGTTACCGGTGTCAGCATGAAGTGCAGATCTTCCACGGATCGTCCGGGCACGGATACCGACGATGTCCTCAATCCCGAGATTATAGGCAAGCCATTCCGGTGGATTATCACTGTCATTGATGAGCAGCGGTCCGCCATTCACATCCGGATAATTAAAACTCCCGATAAATACCGAGGGTGAGATCCCCTGGTAACAGCTTGCAGGTTTTATGATAAGCTGCTCGTGGAACCTGCTCACAATGGGGCAGCGGGGCAGCCCGCACATACCTTTTCCTTTGCATTCAGCGCACAACATCATGGTCGTTGCTCATATCAATAACCACACGCACCCGGCCCTTCAGATACTTCAGGATCTCCTGAACCCAGTCGTCCCAGATAACCTGGATATCAGGTACTTTTACGGCAATCTCTCTGCCTACATCATCATCCCGTTCAAAAAGCACCTCGAGAACGACAGAACCACGAGCAAATGCAGACGGGACGATTGTGTCCCTGTCACCATCTACTATCCCGAGAACCGGTATACCGTTATGAGCACAGATATGTCCGCATACGCTTGTAGTATCATCCCCGATTGCAAGCACGCCGCAACAGTCTTCCGGCATTCTTTTGTAAATCTCGTGTCCACAGTGATCGATAACGAGCACACGCCCGGTGGAGGGAGCCTTGCCGTTCTTGTGCGGTGCTGCTGACCTGATTGGGCCGCTCTTGCACCACGCGTTACTGATATCGATACCCCGGTTCAGGGCGAGCTTTTCAAGACCATGAGGTTTGGGTTCAAGGCCACTGAAAGGTTCAATCCGATCTCCGGTACTCTTAAGAACGACTACTTCCGCAGTAGCCCGTCCGATGACAGTACCATTGACATATACGGCTTCACCAGGAATACATCCCCGGATCTCCCGTACTCTTTCCGTCCGTAGAATTGTGCTTTTTTGTGACTTTTTTGTATATCCCGTTAATTGAGTGAGTAATCCTGCCAGTTCTTCATTCTCTCCGTTCCAGCAATAGAGCGTACGGCTCGAACACTCGATGTGCACCAGCCCGCGATCGCCAAGCCGGGATGCAACAATATTTCCGAATAACTCCCCGGTTTTGGCATTCTTTCCACGGTTTGCCAGAAACACCGGATCAGACAGTTCAAGGATAACCCTGCTTGGGGGTTGAGCATTGAATTCAACCTTCAGCCCTGATTCTTCTGCTGCAGTCCTTGCCATAACACCTGCAACGATCACACGCCCGGGAGAAAGTACATCCATAAGCCATGCTGCTTCACCGCTGTCGAATATTTCCGGCCCATGAACAATCATCACTGCAGATTCCGGAAGGGATTTCATAAATGAGCCTTTTTTTGTACTGTTCGGCAAAATAGGTATGGATTGGCACATACATGCGATGATGTGTGTAGTGGTTTACAGTTTCGATAACTGAAGGGCCGGAGTCTTTACAATACGGTTTCCCCATTCAGATGCAGTGATCTTCCAGCCCACATCATAGCGGGCACCGCATTCAGGACAGATCAGAATCACCCGGTAGAGTTCTCGTGTGGATTTTACGGGATCTTCTTTGTTTGCATGTGCATTGATAAACGACATGTGGAAACCGTATTCGTATCCGCAGCCGGGGCATATCCGGAGTTCGTCTTCGATTTTTATGATTTTTATTTCTCCTGGAGCCGGCATGGTACACTCCTTATGAACAGTACGTCAGAGTAAGGGCATTAAGGTTGCCTGCGGTTTGCAGCCTTTATGATGATTCCGGCAGCATTTTTCCTGCCATTGATCGCACGGTGAACTACACGGAAGGGTCCGGGGCAGCATATCATCGTCTCTGCAATTTTTTTCTCCAGCTCGTCCGGTGTCACATTTCTCCCATCGACTGATGTACCTGCTCCCATATCCACGATCTTTTTTGCATTGTTCTGCTGTTCCGGGTGATTCGGATCCATGATGATCAAAACTGGTTTTTCAAAGATCAGTGCTTCGTGCAGCGTGGTAAGCCCACCGTGTACGATCGCAATTTTTGCTCTCGCGAGGTGCTCGTAAAGGTTCGGGACATACCCATGAGACACAAAATTTTCCGATGAATCCGGCAAACCCGGCCCGGTATAAAAAACCTCAAAAAGGAGGTCTTTACGCCGATCGGCGATGGTTTTTAACATCTGGTACATGGGGAGTTTATATGGTTCCCCCCCAAAACTAGTGAAAATGGTTTCCTGCGCACACGTATACCGTTCCGTATCAATTTCGATAAATGGCCCGGTGAATGTATACCGGTTTTCCTCTCCCTCCGGCACAACAATATTATATTCACTGATAGTATCCGGCGCGGGGTAATCGGGGACGATTACCTGGTCGGATAATCTGATATACCTGCCGATAATACAATTTAAAACCTGCCAGACCGGGTTAATTGCCCCAAGAGGCCCGTTGAAGTGGTTCTGGTTTGTAATGAAAACAACCGGCGTTTTCTCGATTCTTGCCGCAAGCACACCGCCATACATAGTGTCGCACACCACACAATCGAAATGGTGCTCAAGAATGATGCGCCGGATGATCAGGACAGATCGCAGCATATCAAAAAGGATCCACTTTGAACACCAGAGGGTCTTTTTCAGACTGAAAAACCCGTTCTTTCCTTCCAGACACACTTCGCGGTGTGCCTGGTGCAGGTTTCCGCACCTGTGCCGTTCCATGAATGCATATGATTTCCCGTATCCGGCAAAATGAACAGTATGCCCCTGCTGCTGCAGGTAATGACCAAGATGAAGACACCGGGACGCATGCCCAAGTCCCTCACCGCACACAACAAAAAGGATCTTCATCCCGGTTCCTGTTCAGATGATATGAACTGATTACTGATGAAATTTTACCTGGATCCTCTCAATTTAGAGACCGGGGTGCAGCTCGACTTGTATTTTCTTCGGGGATGATGATCCATGCCAGAATGTAAACAATAATACCCGTCCCAACAGACAGGATGGTTACTACCACCCAGATCAGCCGGATAACTGCGGGGTCAACATCAAGATATCCGCCAAGACCCGCACAAACGCCCCCAAGCATTCGGTCATTTTTTGAGCGGTACAATCGTTTCATACTAGAAATTGTGTTTTTACAGATAAAGAGGTGATTGCAGTAAAGATTGCCAGGATACACAAAGAGTCTAATAGTGCCAGCGGTTCAAGGCATAATGGAAGAAAAGAGCATGACAGAAAACGCGGATACCTACAAAAAAGCGACATTTGGTGCGGGGTGTTTCTGGGGTGTTGAGGCTGCATTCAGTACCGTAAAAGGCGTTATCTCAACGGAGGTCGGGTACATGGGCGGAACGCTTAAAAATCCAACATACAAAGACGTCTGCTCAGGTCAGACCGGGCATGCAGAGGTTGTCCAGGTAACCTACGATCCACAAACGGTCAGCTACCAACAACTGCTCGATGTATTCTGGTCGATTCATGACCCGACACAACTGAACCGCCAGGGCCCGGATATCGGTACAAATTATCGTTCCGTGATCTTCTATCACGATACAGAACAGGGAAAAATCGCGAGAAAATCAAAAGAGGCCATGGAAGTATCAGGTGTATTCAGGTTTGGCAAAATAATGACTGCAATCCTGCCGGCTCCGGAATTTTACCGGGCAGAAGAGTACCACCAGCACTATCACGAAAAGCATGGCGGTTCATGCAGGATATAAACCTCTCCTGCAACTAAATGGGAGCGGGTAAAAAACTTAAAAAAAATAGCATTTAATCTGTCGGATTACCATAACACTACCCTGCTTCTCCTCGTCAGCAGCAGGGTGGAGCCTTAGTATCCGGTTGTCCGCAACAGGAATCCTCTCCTCCACCGCAGCTGCATTCACCGCTGTCCATATTCCCGCCCCTGAGTGCTGCTGCGATCATTGCCCAGGCACACCCCACTCCGCTCTGCACAGTAATCGCCTGAACCGGGCAGTTGAGGGCACAGGCACCGCACTCCATGCATGATGCCGGATGAGCGAGTTCTACCTGGTCCTTTCCCTGAGTAAAAACCGCATGGGGGCAAACCTGGGTACAGCGCCGGCAGTTGATACACCGTTCAGGATAAAACTTCAGCGTTGTATCAGTATAGGAATCAAACATCAGATCAACCCCATAAAACGGCTTGCGCCGAGAAGAATTCCGATGGCGATCCCGGACCCTGCCATAAGTGCCATGACCGGGACATACCGGAAGATCTCTTTTTTTACCCCGGTCCTCGAAGTGCTGGTAGTTGAGCCGGTGAAATTCAGGGCAAGGTATGCGGTCACGGCCGGCATGATAAGAAGCGGTGCTGTTACTGCGAGTATTTTCGCCCAGAAAGGAAGTACAGGCTCAGTTGAAAATGAAACCGCAAACGGAATAGCAACGATCGTTCCCAGGATGAAACCTTTCGTGGAAAAGTCACGCGTGGGAATAAACGGCAGCAAGGCAGGGAAAAGCACGGTCCCTGCAAAAACCGCGGCGATTGCTGCCAGTGCACTGGTTGGGCCGGCAAGGTAGAAGAGGGCGATGGCTGATATGATTGCCGGGAGAGCAACATGTACAAGCTCTATTGGTATAAGCATAAGCCGGTCGCGGAGCGGGAACCGGACCTTCCGCATCTCCGCAGTAGCGGAGTGGGTTGTAAGATATGCCGGGAGATCCCGGGCCCGCAACGGGCCGTATTCAACCGTGAATCCTGATCTCCGAACCACTTCTGGCCATGCAACCCCGGGCGCTCCCAGCTGGGGGAGTATGATCTTCCGGTGCCGTACGATACCTGCAAGACCCGTGGTTTCGATACGCCGGATAAGTTCGTCAGTCCCGAATGTTCCCTTTCCTGCCGCACACCAGACATTGATTCCTTTGGTATCCAGTACAAGGATCCATGCATTCCTGCAATTGAGCGCTGACCTCAGCGCATCAAAACTCAGGGTGTAGTTTGCCGATGCAAAGACCTCAGAATCCGGTGTCGGGTTCCCGAGCCGGTACAGCCCCGGTTCTACCCGGTGACCCATCCGGTTCACTCCCCACCGGGCAAGAAAGTGGTCGAGACGGTTTGCGGACGTGATTATACTGGTGGTTGTGCGGATTTCAGGTTCGGATGCATTTCCTGCCCTCCAGCAGGCAGGTCCACAACAGGAACTTTCTGCGAATTTGTTTTCAGTCATATTCTGCTTCCGTTCACCTAATCCTGGTGCTCGAGTAAAGGGGCGAGAACTTCCCTGACCATTTCGTTCAGGTTCTCGACTTTTAATAGTGCAAGGCAACAGATCGAACCGCCTTTTTCCCAGCTGATCAGGGCAAGCTTGTCTCCGGTGCGGATGCCGGCTTTTTCACGCACATCCTTTGGGAGAACCATCTGACCGCGATCGTCTATACTCAATACTGCTTCTACCGTACACCCTGTACCCGGGCTGCAACCACAGGCTGACTCCTCAGGATTACCCGGTTCTCCAACTGATTTCTTTTTCGTCATTTCAATCCTTACATTAATGTTGAATTTTCTTTATATTTATAATTATCAGAAAAATCAGAAAATTCTGTTTATACGGACCATGGCATACTAATAATGTTTGGCCATCAATACCCTGCTCTTAATAAAACAGACATTATCAGGGTTCCCGTATCCGGTCCTGTTAACCAGCGGGATATTTCCAATCCTCAACCTGTACGTCACTTCCTGCTGCCCGTTTCATATGAACAATTTTACGACCTCTTTCAGGTCTGCATGTATTCATTAATAACCTAAAAAAGAGGAAAGTTTATTTTTGAAAAAAAATTCCTCCATCCCAAAAGTACTTTCAATCGTTCCGAAAGAATTTTTATGGATTGCCTCACCAAGAAACACATTGAAGTCTGAAAACCGGCGTTTATACCAGATTCCTTTATTCAATGCAGAAGCACAAGCAGATCATAGCGGGGATCACTGACAGGGGGACGAAAAGAAGGCAGTGAACACATAGCCGGTATATCCGGACAAATCCCGAACCGGGCGTGAGATACAATGAATATAGTGAGATTACTAAAAAATATTCCATATCGGGTTGTAGCAGTCGTCATTCCCGTGCTTGTGCTCATCCTCCATCTGGCGGTGATGTATGCAACGCTGCCGTACACTCTTTTTCTGACAGTGACCGCGCTCATGGTCACGTATATTCTTCCTCCTGCAGGGAAAGAGACGGTCATTCCTCTGGGGATTGCGCTTGGTGTTCCCTGGTACTATATGGCACTCGCCATCGCGATGATTGATATTGAAACCGGCATTTTCATGGCGCTGAATTTTGATCTTGCATACAAAATCCCCTTTCTCGGCGACATTCTCGTGAATACAACAGAAAAAATGAGGCTGGTAATCACCCGCCATCCCTGGCTCGCCGGCCTGGATTTTCTTGCGATTGTTCTGATGGTAATGGTCCCTTTTTTCGGGAGCGGCGGGATCAGGGGTTCAATTGCGGGAAAACTGCTCGGCCTTGATAATTATTTTGTGTTTTTCGGGATACTGGCAGGTACCCTTCTCGGGTGTCTTGGTATCGCACTCGGATCAGATGTAATTATCGGATATCTTTGTGTAAACGGGTTCCTGCCGGCAGATATCAGCGTATTCATATGCAACCTTACGTAGGGAAAGGGTGTGACCAGGTGAGATGATTCACGATAATTTTAATAAAGCCAGACATGGCTACAGACAAGAATGGATACGCCTTCCTGTAGTTTAACCGCGTTCCGGTTCCTGTAAAAATTGATAGTTCCAGTGTCCTCTTAGTCTTTTATAACCACACAAGCCGAAGCATCGAACGGATTTTTTCGCACCGCAAGGCTAAAGAGGTACGGGTAATGGTTCCGGAGATATTCCATATAGGTGAGCCATTCACGTATCAGCTGTGCATACACGCGTTTGAGATCGGTGCAGAGATGGTCTGTGTCTGACAGGGGGAGTGCAGTCAGATCACCCCGTGCCTTCATCTCTTCAGTAAGGTGGTTGATTGCAAGAAGAAGATCAGAGAACGATTCGTGTTCAAAGACCATGGGATTTTCTACAAGCCTGAGCAACAAATCCTCGTTGTTCACAAGAAATTCCCGCAGGGCGTCCATGTCAATCCGGCTGATAATGACATCACACGTGTAGGTGTTCAGGCATTCCTGAACCTCCCGGAACATGCTGTTGTGCCAATCGGCACCGATAACGAGACGATTTTTTATGCTTTCGATTGAGGGGTCCACCCCGCATAATTGAGCAAGGAGGGGTGTCCCGATCTTCGAAAAGAAAGTGCCAATGACCATGTTAAGCTTTTCCATCCGCTGCTGTTTTTCCCGTGATTCAAGCATCTGGTCGATAATCAGGGAGACGACGAGCACTTCGATGGGAATAAAAGCAAGATCTCCGATAAGAAAGATCCACAGATGGTGTTCGTCCTGGAAGATCATGTAGTGGGTGGTATACAAAATACCAGAGAGGAGGATAAGGCCTGCAGCTGCGATGAGTTTCCATCGCGTATTCTCTTTCATCTGCTTTTAATCTTGATTGCTCAGGAAAATAATTGATTCGATAACTGACCCTGATCCGGAACGGTATTATTTTCACTGTTCTCCTCTGAATAGGATTCTCGCACCTGATCCAGATAACAACAAAGGAGAACAGGTTCGCTTTCTTAAGCAGGGCATGGCAGGGGTGGTGGGCTGTTATCGTGGTTTTTCTTGCCCTCCTGCTGGTGGTAAAAAAAATGAGTTGATTATACTACCGGTGCCGGTGGGACCGGTTGCGGTTCTCCCTGGTCGTACACGAGCGCGAAGTACCGGGCGGTGAAGATCATGAAGACCGGGTTTACGATGAGGACGAGGACCCAGCCGATGAAAGGGATAAACGACAGGATACCCGTTATAACCATATAGATAACCGAGGCAATGACAAACCCGATGAGGAGAAGGATATATGACAGCCATCCCATGGTCCTGATCGTTGTAAGGATCGCCGAGAACCGGATCCCTTCCCGGATGCTTCCCGTACGGGCGAACCGGACTGCACCGAGGATCCCAAAGAGTATGACGATCACCATGAGGACGAACTCCACGAGCAGGAGCAGGAGCACCACGAGCAGGAGGGTGATATTCGGTGCGGCGGTTGCCTGGGTAGAAAGGAAGCTTAAGAACAGGAAAGCGCCTGCTGCAGCAAGAACGATGAAGATGGGCAGGATCCACAGGAACCATACGATACCGAGCTTGACGCCATCGACAAAAAGGTCTGTCCACCCGGTGAAGTCGGGGGCTGGTTTTACTCCCCGGTATATCCGGACAACATAGCCCGAGATGAAGAACGAGAGGATGAAACCGAGGCCGGCAAGGACAGCGATCCGGCCCCACGGGATTGCGCCCCAGTTCATCGCGGTGCCGGTCATGAGAGTCTTCGGATCGAAGGTGAACTGGATGAGAGAGACCGGGAGGGCGAAGAGGATGAAGATCGCCCACCGCGTCCATTTTCCTACGAGCGCTTCCAGTGCATAGGTAAATGAGTCCGAGAGTAGTGCTCCGATATCCATAGAAAGATCACGTGAGATTATGGTATATCAAGTGTTGCAAGGTGGCGGAGGGGGCGAGGGCATGACAGCGTGCCTGAAGAAGTAATAACGGCAGGTGATATCCAGGAAGATAAAGAATCGGTCGTTGATGACAATCCGTTACTTCGTGCCGGTCCATGGAACTGCCGGCGCGTATAAGAGAGCTGATGAAAATGATTAAACAGGTCAAAAAGGATCACCTTATATTATGGGGTGTATCAGAATGTCAACATCAACACTATTCATCAAAACCTTCTGCGTTTCTCTAGTGCTGGTTTTATTGGTAATAATTTCGGGTTGTACCACAGCTCCCTCCGGATCGAACGGGACAATCCCGGCAACCTCATTACCTTTAACTACAGTGTCTCTATCTCCAGTACCTGCTCCAACCTCAAATCCCGGGCAATCTGCTGCAGACATCCAGTTGAGAGGTAATGTCTATGGATTATCCTCCAATCCGCAAGTTGGCATTGACACCATTTATTTTTCCATCGGTCTGCCATCGCAGGCATCAGCTATCGATCTGACCAGAATGGAAATTGTCTTTTTCACGCCGGGTACTGCCTTGGTAATCCTCACTCATGGCACGAGAGATTCAACCAGCACGTTTACCACTACTCAAGGGAACTATGCCGTCACTTCACTAAGTCCCAGCGATGAGGTTGAGATTACTTTCAGGGTAAAGGGGGTTCCGGCAGGTACCAAAGTACAGATTGAGGTGAAACCGCCTGCTGGTGCCGTATTACCCATTTCAAGGACTGTGCCCGCAATGATTTCATCATTGAATGTTCTTTAATTGAATCCCCGTTTTTTCGATCATAAAAATTGCCAGAAAAAGAGGTCCGGGTACAGGAGCGGATGGTGACCGGTCGTTCACCTCATTGAAAGTTCCTCTCCAGTGATCAACCTAAAAGAACCGGGATGGCTATTTATGGGAACTACCGGAATGCATGAGTATGAACAGTCTGGACCTGAAAACTCCCGGGATTGAAGAGATTATTTTTGGCCTGATCTTCGTGATCATGCTTACCGTGTCTCACATCCCTCCGGGTTTCGCCCTCGTTGTGGGCATAATTTTTGGAGTTATGGCATTTTGTCCTGAATCAAAGTAAAAAAGGGGAAATGTTTTTCGCTCCGGCTCTTTTAAGGAGATTCAAGGAAAGTATCGGGTCTTATTGAATTGAGACGGCAGGGTGTTCAGATATGTTGTAAAAAAGAAGTCCGGGGGCTGAGTTAATTCATTACCCTTATTTTTTTATCGCCATCTTTACCCGGTAAATGGTATCAGCGGTCAGAACCGGCATTTTGAGTTCGGTTTCTGCATAATTGATAAATTTTCTCATAACCTCTCGCTCATTTGTTCCCGTCAGTTCGAATGAATAATCCATTCCAAGATCTCTGCAGTTTAATGACACCATACTGAAACCATCTTCTCTTTTTTGTTATCACCACTCTCCCCAGTGAAATAATAAAATCTGGCGAGGCACTGCCGCATTGCGTCGCTGTCTTGCATGGTGCCTGTATTCACCGATTCACGAGAGAAGCGTAGTGCCCGTGATGACCGGGCCCAGCGGTCAGCAATGGATTTCACCCCTTGACGGACGCTCTCAAAACTCCTTCCCATCACGACACCTCCAGGCTTCGCTGTGCATTCGGGAGGTTAGCACCTGAGCGATGCGAGCGGGAGCTGCGATGCTGTGCAGTCCCGACTATATCGTCTGCCGGCGCGATCTCGATGATGCGATCAGCCGGTCGCATCAGCACCGAGAACAAGCGGTCGACAGACGGGGTGTACAGGATAACGAGTGATTTGCGACCGATATCCCTGAGCATTCCTGCAATCTGCGGTATCATAGTCTCTCCCCCTTCAAAGAGCGTCGGATCGTGCTCAAGGAGTATGACCGTGTGGCTCGCCTCTTTTAATATGGTGAAGAGCTGGTGGGCCGTGAATGCCCTGCGGACCTCAAAGTTTTTGGATGACCGGTTGATCGAAGAGAGGAGGCGTGAGTAATTGCCGCTCACGTACAGGAAGAAGAACCGCTGGAGATCCGTGTTGCTGTTGAGTGCGGAGATCATCACCTTCTCAGGAGCGATCACTGCGGTAAAGGTGCCCGGATGGAGCGTCATCCCCCTGCGGAGTTCGATCAACATAGCACCGGATCACTCCTGCACTAAAGTGAGATAAGGATCAGGGATGAGGGGGGCGAAAGTGGAGCAATACTGGATATTATTTCTGCCTCTTGTTTGCAATCGGGCTTGCAAGTTCGCGAAACGCAGGTTTGGTCTTTGAGTTCTGTACGAAATCTGCCATTGGTTTTGATTCCTCCCATCAGGCTCTTGGGCTGAATGTATTTCTGTCAGAAGGGATCTGCAGAGCAGAAACCCCTTTTTTCAGACCTTCTTCGGAGAAAACGAACCTCATATTTGTGTTCTGGCAGGATTTTGAGGGTCCGGATGGGGTAAATAAGTGGCGAAAACAGCCCCGGTTTAAAGGGCTTTACCAGCCATTAGATGAGGTGCAAATCTGCCGTATTTTGGTAAACAGAGCAATTATTGAGCATATTCTCCACACGACCCGAAAAAAACGGTTTTACGGGTTTTTTATATGAGAAGGGGGAGGGAGTATAAGAAACGGAGCCCTTTTAGGGCTTATTTCACTCAGTCCCATCATAGGAGATTAAAAGGGGTGTATTATTAGTCATCTTGATTTTAATGAGACTATCTGCCAGTCTCCTTTTTTTAGTTCGCCGAAATCCTTTTTTAGTGGGCTGGAAGAGGAACTCTTTTGCTGGAACCTATTAATTGTTGATCCTCCGCTTATTGATGACAACATCACCATATAAAATATTCCTGTCATTCAGGTACTAAGCTCATCACGATCCCTACGGAGCGATACTGCTACGATATGGGCAAACGATTCCAGAAGTTCTGTTGAGGGATCGGGCTGACCGGGTTTCATTGCAAGGAGGGATGTACCATAAAGCTTCCCCTCAATGACATATGCAATACCAATGAAACGATCGATATTCATCAGCTTCTGGATACTCATGCTGACTAACGGGGGGATTTGGCCAAAACTGACCTCCGTCAGTGTTTTTCTTTTACCTATAATAGTGCTGACTATCTCTTGGTACATGTCGGTACTGACCGGTGCTTTCACATCGCCCGGCCGTTTCCCCAGCAACTGGATGATCTTCTCAAGCATACCCGGTGCAATCTCAAAATTGGTTACCTGCAGCGTCCGGTCAGAGGGATCATATAGGGAGAACAGGGTCATGACTGCCCCGGACAACTTCGTGAGCTTTTTTACTGCCTTTTGCGGAACGGATTTACCCTTGGGCAGGGATGCGAATTCAAAGGCGAGCTGGTTTATTGTCTCAAGCACCAGGTTCTGGTGGTGCAGCGCTTCTCCTGCCCGTTTGCGCTCGGTAATATCCCGGATGGACTCTATCGCCCCGGTAATCCTGCCATCCTTGTCATAAAAAGGAGATGCTTTCAACCAGACAAATCGTTCTCCGGCACCGGGAGGGATCAGGACAGTTTCTGCCGTAAAGGTACTGCCTTCTTTTTGAAAGTGCCGGTACTGCTTCCTCACCTCCGGATCGTCCTGGAAGATAAGGTCAAGAAGGATCGCTCGGCGCTCCCCGCATATGGCAACTGCATAGGCATAATCTCCCATTCCCACCATATCACAGGCTTTGACTCCGGTCATTTCTTCAATGGCGCGATTCCAGGCAATAACGGTGCCCTCGCTGTTTACGACAAACGTGGCATCGGGAAGAAAATCGATGATGTCGGCAAACCTGCGTTCACTTTCTTTGACAACCTGCTCAGCCCGTTTTCGTTCGGCTATATCGGTGGCAATACTGATGACCACGTTCCGGTCTCCCCACCGGGCGATCGTTGCATGGACTTCGAGCGGAATCTGCCGGCCATCTTTCCGGAAATGAATAACGTCAAATGTTGCCTCACCGGTTTTTTTGAGTTCCTTCATATGTTCGGCAATGCATTTTGCAGACTCTGGATTGTTGAGTTCGGAGAGATTCAGATTAAGGAACTCACTAAGCGAATATCCATGAAAATCGAGATTTTTTTTGTTCGAATATAAAAAATTCCCCTCAAAGTCGAGAACGGTAATGGCAGCTGGCGAAGCATTGACCAGATCGGCAAGAAGAGCGTTTTCTTCCTGGGCCATTATTTCCCCGGTCCGATCTTCAAGCATGATAACTATTCCCTTGTCTCCCCAGCCAAATACAAGAGGGATTATACGGATACGGAATGCCCTCCACTCCTTCTGTACCGGAATCCATGCATTCACGACAGACTCTTTCCCTGCCATTCCCTGTCTTACGGGATCGCGGATCCGATCGATCAGATTGGGGCCGATGAACGTTGCGTTAGTATTCAGGTTTTTGATATGATCTTTACTGATTCCAAATGCTAGAAGAAGTGAATCGCTTACATTACGAACGGTATAAGTTTCATCAAGAACAAGAATGAGATCCGATGATTGGCCGAGGATCTGGTCGAACGGGAGTCTTGTCGAGAGTGTATATAATTTCGCCGGGCCGACCTTTCTCATATTCACCTGGCCGGCAACGAAGAGGGAATTAAGATATTTTGTCGTTGTTATTCTGCTCAGGTTCAGGTTTTTTGAAATTTCTTCAATAGTCAGCCCTTTTTGCGCATCACTCAAAAGGCCAATTATGTTCTGGTAGTGGTGCTCGTTCAAAAATACTCCCTCCATCAATCGTCCCGTTTGGTGGATGCAGGTTAACTAATAGGAATAATCTTTCTTTCTGGAAATAATCATTGTAGCCAGTTCGCAAATTGTACGTGCTTATGATAACTGAAAGTAAAAAAATTTATATAATAAATAAGCAGATTTTATTATATACGATAAAACCCAACAATCATTTGATCAATATCCGATAAATCACCAGAAGACTATGAAGAATAATCAGATTTCAAATCATCCGGGTCATGACTGAAACGGGGTGAATTGACCGGTTCCTGCTTTTTTATAGGTGTTCAACGTGTCTGTGCCCTGCAATCGCATTTCCCTTCTCTATGTTGACGATGAACCAGCCCTTTTGGATCTGGTAAAACAATTTCTTGAGCAAAGTGATGTGTTTGATGTCGATATCGCACATTCTGCTGCGGAAGCACTCAATATCCTGAAAAAGAGAGATTATGAGGGTATTATTTCCGATTACCAGATGCCGGAAATGGATGGCATCGAGCTGCTTAAATGTATCCGTTCCCGGTATCCGGATCTCCCGTTCATTATCTTTACCGGTAAAGGGCGGGAAGAAGTTGTTATACAGGCAATAGATGCCGGGGCAGATTATTATGTGCAGAAAGGGGGTGAAATCCGTTCACAATTCCGCGAACTGAGTCATAAAATCAAATTGGCGGTTGAAAAACGTCATGTCGAGAGAGCGTTGAAGGCAAGTAAGGAACGGTACCGTAATGTTGTCGAGGACCAGACAGAGTTCATCTGCCGGTTCAGACCGGATGGAACTCACCATTTTGTGAACGACGCATATTGCCGGTATTTCGGTATGCAGAGAGAGGAAATTATCGGTCAAAGGTTCATTCCAAAAATACCAGAAGAGGATAGGGGATTAATCCGCTCGCATTCCGCATCACTGACCCGGAACAATCCAATAGGTACGGTAGAGCACCGGATTATTATGCCTGATGGGTCTGTCCGGTGGAACCAATGGAGTGACCGGGCGATTTTTAATGAATCTGGTGCTCTTGTCGAATACCAGTCGGTCGGCCGTGACATTACCAACAGGAAAACTGCAGAACTGGAGCTGATGAAAAAGAATGAAGAACTTCACGCTGCGTATGAACAGCTGACTGCAGTAGAGGAAGAGCTCAGGTCCAGTTACGATGATCTTGCGAAAAGCCAGTGTTCTCTTGAAGACAAGGAGACCACCCTGAATGCGATCCTTCAGGAATCCCCCATACCGCAATTCGTGATAGACCGGGATCACAAGATCCTGTATTGGAACCATGCGCTTGCTGTGTACAGTGGAATAGCGGCAGATGAGATGGCAGGTACCGATCAACAATGGAGGGCTTTCTACCCCTCCAAACGTCCATGTCTGGCTGATCTTCTCGTCGAAAACGCATTGGATAAGATTCCGGAATGGTACGTGGACAAGTATGCGAAATCCGACCTTATCACCGATGCATATGAAGCAACGGATTTCTTCCCCAAGATAGGAAAGGAGGGGAAATGGCTCCACTTCACGGCAGGGCTCATCAAAAACCGGAACGGGGATATCATCGGAGCCGTCGAGTCGCTGGAAGATATCACTGACAGGAAAACTGCAGAACTGGACCTGAGGAAAAAGAATGATGAACTTAACGCCGCATATGAACAGCTGACTGCAGTAGAAGAAGAACTACGGACAAATTATAAGGATCTTATAAAAAGCCAGCACGCGCTCCAGCAAAGTGAGGAACGGTACCGGAATGTTGTCGAGGACCAGACTGAATTCATCTGCAGGTTCCGCCCTGACGGCACCCATGTCTTTGTCAATAACGCTTATTGCAGGTATTTCAATAAGACACGGGAGGAGATCATCGGGTACAACTTCCAGCCGGAACTCTTTTTGGAA
The DNA here is from genome assembly GCA_964457995.1 of uncultured Methanoregula sp. Classification (GTDB taxonomy): domain Archaea; phylum Halobacteriota; class Methanomicrobia; order Methanomicrobiales; family Methanospirillaceae; genus Methanoregula. Next base: position 21,358 of record CAYWHL010000008.1, read on the forward strand.
GACCGGAAGCATGTGCGGGAGATGTTTGCATCCCTCACGCCGGAAAATCCCGTGGGATTCATCCGTCAGCGGGTCATATTCCTTGATGGGAGCATCCGCTGGCAGCGCTGGGTCGACCGGGCGATCTATGATAAAAGCGGAACCATCGTGGAATACCAATCCGTGGGCAGGGATATTACCGATGTCAAAACTGCTGAACTGGCGCTGGCGGAGAGCGAGCAGCGCTACCGGAACGTTGTCGAGGACCAGACTGAATTCATCTGCCGCTTCAAACCAGATGGAACTCACAATTTTGTGAACGACGCATATTGCCGGTATTTCGGTATGCAGAGAGATGAAATCATAGGTCAAAGGTTCATTCCAAAAATACCAGAAGAGGATAGGGGTTTAATCCGCTCGCATTTCGCCTCGCTGACAAGTGAACATCCCGTCGGGACTGTAGAGCACCGGATTATTATGCCTGATGGGTCTGTCCGATGGCACCAATGGAGTGACCGGGCTATTTTTGATGAATCTGGCGCTCTTGTTGAATACCAGTCAGTCGGACGCGACAATACTGACTGGAAAACTGTAGAACTGGACTGATAAAAAAGAATGATGAACTTCGCGCCGCGTACGAACAACGTATTGCACGGTAGGAAGAATTCTGAAGCTTTCGAGATAGTATGGATGTAATATATTAGAACTGAGAATGTGATGTATTTCACGGAGAAGGAGGAGGAGTTTGCAACCCTCCTAATCGAGATTGGTACAAAGAGAAATATAGCCAAAGTGCTGGTTTTTCTTGCCAACACTCCAGAAGCAACATCGCGTGCGATCGAGCGCGGCACGGATCTCCGCCAGCCTGAGATCAGCATCGCAATGTGGTACCTGATGGAGCAGGGCTGGATCAAGAGCAGAGAGCGCAAGGCTGAGAGCAAAGGGAGACCGATCAAGATCTACGAACTTGCACAACCGATTACCGAGATTTTGGACAGCATCGAGAAGAAGAAGCAAAAGGAAGTCAACAACCAGCTCGCGCTCGTCGAGAAACTACGGAACTACCTCGACTGAATTTTTTGCTTTTTCGTTCCGGGAAATAAAAACAAAAACTATGGGCCCGCTGAGATTTGAACTCAGGACCTCCGCCATGTCAAGGCGACGTCATAACCAACTAGACCACGAGCCCGCGTTTGTCTGATGCTCTATAACATCTGTTATCTTATTATTAAAAAATAGTGTACCTGCTTTTGTGATATGTCCGGACGGTGTCGATAATCCCTGTCAGGAACGGACACGAGAGATTTATAGCCAGCAACGATCTACCGGTGAAATGATAAAAATGACAGATACGACCGGTTTTCCCAGGCAACTCTTCCTATTCGAGCATGATGCAGGTCGCCTCGAACTGCTCATCAGGATCGTCTACTGGATTCTCATTGGCATTGTGCTTTGGGTCTATGGGATCGTGGCGGGCATCTGCCTGTTCGTCCAGTGGTTCTACATCCTTGTTCTCGGGCGGCGGAACCAGGCACTATCAGATATTGCAAAGGGATACCTGGAGTATCTGGTCCATGTTATGGGATATACCTACATCATGACCGACAAGCGGCCCGATATCCTGCCGGTGTCGGTGAAGATCTATGAGGAATAAGATCCTTCATTGGGACCATTCAATCTTTTTTTTTTGGAAATTTGCTTTTTTGAGGATGATTCGTGCAGGGATTTGTTACGCTTCATCAACGTTTGCCATTTACCCCCCTCTAATTCTTCTGCGGATAATCCCCCTCAGCACACCAACTTCTGACATGAATATTTATTAACCACGTAACGGTAATAACAGATTCGTGGGAATTTTCGCAACAATTGTTTCATTCTTTTCGAAATTTTTTCAGAAGAGAAAAAAATACCCGGTATATGAAGACTGTTCCTTTTGCGGAGAGCGGGTATATCTCCCGTTTCATTGCGATTACTGTCACCAGTATTATTGTGGCAGGCATCGCCTTCCCTTTGAGCATGAGTGTAAAAATATCAGCGACTGGAAAAGAAAATCGGCTCCGGGAGGAATAACCGTGGAAAGTAAAGCGGGGAAGCGATTTGTAAAGAAATAATCCATTCCCCTTCGGAAATACTGGTAATAATTTTTCTTTTTTAAAAATATTCTGATACAAAAATGTGATATAAAATTGAGATCGTTAGATCTTTTCTGATGTAATTTTTACAAACGTCGCCGTAAAGATTCCCGGCATTGAACGAATCTCGTCCATGACTTCTTCGGGCACTTCGCTGTCCACATTCAGCACCATGATCGCTTCTTCACCAGGATTGATCCGTCCGACCTGCATGCCGGCGATATTGATATTGCATTTCCCGAGAATTGTGGAGGCACGCCCTATGACACCAGGCTTGTCCAGGTGCCGGGAGACTATAACGTAGCCTTCGGGGATCATGTCCATTGTATAGCCGCCAACTGCTACAATCCGGCTCCTTCCTTTGAAAAAAACTGTACCGCTCACCGTTTCTTCAGTCTTATCGGTCCTGATCCGTATCGTTATTACGTTTTTAAATCCACGGGATTCCTGCGTAACCGTCTCGCTCACCGTTATGCCACGTTCCTTTGCAATAAATTCCGCATTTACGATATTTACCGGTTGCTGCAGAATGGGATCGAGAAGTCCTTTCAGCGCGAGCCGGGTGACAAACTTCATGCTGCCTGCATATGCTGAGAGATCGCCTCCATAAATGCATTCAACGGCCTCGAGCCTCCCGGGAGCAATCTGGATCGCAAACCTCCCCATCTTCTCGGCAAGCTGGGCGTACGGTTCCAGCACTTCGGCCTGTTCAGGTGGTACCATCGGGGCATTCACTACATATTTCGCGGCACCGCCGTGCAGCACCTCAATGCACTGCCGGGCAACCGAGATTGCGACATTCTGCTGTGCCTCAACAGTACTTGCCCCAAGGTGCGGGGTTACAATCACTTGGTCAAGCGTGAGGAGGGGGGACTCCAGTGGAGGCTCAGATTCAAAGACGTCAAGTGCCGCCCCCGCAACCTTGCCGCTCCTGATTGCGTCGTAGAGCGCTTTTTCATCAATAATGCCGCCACGGGCACAGTTGATAATACGCACTCCGTCTTTCATGGTTGCGATGCTCTTTGCATTGATGAGGTGCTTTGTTTCCTTGATCAGCGGCGTATGAACAGTGATGACATCAGCGATTCTGAACAGGTCTTCAACTGACATCATCTCTACCCCAAGCTGTGCAGCCCTCTCTTTGGAGATGAAGGGGTCGTAGGCAATGCATCGCATATCCAGTGCGTTTGCCCGTTTTGCCACTTCGCGACCGATCCGTCCGAATCCGACGATACCCAGGACTTTATCGTTAAGTTCGACTCCCATGAACTTCGAGCGCTTCCATTCCTTTTTCTTCAGGCTGGCGGTTGCCTGCGGGATGTTCCTTGCCAGAGAGAGCATCATTGCCATCGTATGCTCCGTCGCTGCAAGAGTATTGCCTTCTGGCGCATTTGCAACAATAATCCCTTTGCGGGTTGCCGCATCCGTATCGATATTATCCACACCGGCACCGGCACGTCCGATAAATCTGAGCCGCTTCCCCGCCTCGATCACCTGTGCGGTCACTTCGGTACCGCTCCTCACCAACAGAGCATCATAATCCCCGATGATCCTGCAGAGCTCATCCTCTTTAAGGTCAGTTTTGACGTCGACATCGAACGCCTTTTTCAGGATCTCGAGCCCCTCTTCAGCCAGCGGATCGCTGACGAGCACCCTTCCGTTTGCCATAAAAAACCCATATATTATATGCAGCGTACTTAAAGAGGGTTATTCTTTAACCGATGGAAAATGCCTATCCCTGCGCAATAAAAGCCGACCGTTCCTGCGCGTCCTTATTTACGGCTAAAAGAGGCTAATGATAATTATTAAACACGAGGGAGGTAAGATCATAAGTGGTGCGAGCATGAATGATGTGCCTAATATTCTGTGGCTCGAGGAGATCAGGAAGGAAGATATCATATCGGTCGGGGGTAAAGGAGCTTCTCTTGGTGAGATGGCATCCATCGGTCTCCCTGTTCCGAAAGCCTTCGTGGTAACTGCTCAGGCCTTCCGAAAGTTTTTGGTTGAGACCGGTCTTGAAAAGAAAATTTTTGCATCATACGAACGACTTGATGTCGAAAATAATGAGGCGCTGGAAAAAGCTGCTGAGGGTGCAAAAACCATGGTGCTCAAGGCAAAGATGCCGGCATTCATAAAAGAGGAGATCCGTAAGGCTTACAAAAAGATTTCACCGGATGACCTGATTGTAGCGGTCAGATCAAGCGCTACTGCCGAGGACCTCCCGGATGCCAGTTTTGCCGGGCAACAGGAGACCTATCTCAATATCAAAGGGGAAGCTGCCCTCCTTGAAGCTGTCCAGAAATGCTGGGCATCCCTCTACGGGGCGCGTGCGATCTATTACCGCGCGAAGCAGGGATTTGATGATCATACGGTAAATATCGCTGTTGTCGTGCAGCAACTTGTTCACTCAGAAAAAGCAGGGGTGATGTTCACTTCCCACCCGATTACCGGTGAACCCCTCACGATTATTGAGGGGTCGTGGGGACTGGGCGAAGCCGTTGTTTCCGGTTCGGTTTCACCGGATAAATATATCTTCGACCAGCGGTCGGAGAAAGTTGACGACATACTGATTTCGAATAAGAAAGTGGAGATTATAGCAGACGGCGACCACGGCACCAAGATTGTTGATGTGACAGGTGCCCGACAGGACGCACAGGTGTTATCTTCCGGGGAAATCAGCAAGCTTGCCATGTATGGCAAGATTGCTGAAGACCATTATGGTATCCCCCAGGATGTGGAATGGGGAATTGTGAACGGGACAATTTTTATTCTCCAGTCCCGTCCGATCACAACGATTGGGAACAAGAAAGAGGCAAAAGGAATGTCAGGTCAAAAACAGAATGCAAAGATACTCATTCAGGGCCAGGGTGCTGCCCCCGGAATTGCTTCCGGTAATGTTGTTATTATCCGGGATGTCAAAGATACCGGAAAGGTAAAAGAGGGAGACATTCTGGTCACGAAGATGACAAATCCCGACATGGTACCAGCGATGCGGAAGGTTGCCGCAATTGTGACTGATGAAGGGGGTCTTACCTGCCACGCAGCAATCGTAAGCCGGGAACTGGGGACACCGGCAGTTGTTGGTACGAAGACTGCGACCAGTGTGCTGAAAAACGGACAACTGGTCACCGTTGATGGTGAAAAAGGGCATGTATATGAAGGGGAGATCGCCATTCCGGCAAAACCGGCTCAGCTAGTGCAGATGGCAGCTGCCGCCCCTCATATTATCACCGCGACAAGTGTGAAGGTGAATGTCTCTATTCCCGAAGCAGCAGCCCGTGCAGCAGCTACCGGTGCTGATGGTGTCGGATTACTCCGGATCGAGCACCTGATCCTTGGCCTCAACAAGACACCGGGCTGGTTCATTGCAAACAACAAGGAAGAGGATTTTGTCAGTGAACTCCATGATGGCATTAAAATCGTGCTCGAT
>CAYWHL010000009.1:0-14820 GCA_964457995.1 uncultured Methanoregula sp.
AGCGGGCGACGAAGTACTGGGTCAGGGCGATGCCCGTATTGACCGGATCAGTCACGGGGATTGCCCCGATGACAGCCGGAAGGGCAGATTCAATCTCCTTTGGCGTAATTGTAACCCTAGTTAAGGAAAGCCCCAGCACATCCGCGGCATGGCGTGCCTGACGGAGGTCATGGGAGTCCTCAAGACCGACAGCTACGCACTCGCGGCCGGCAAGACGGGCGACCAGCGTTGAGTCCACACCCCCAGAGAGAGCCGTCACACCCTCATCGCTGCGCAGCTGCACTGCAGTCACAATCGCCTCTTCAAGCGTCATCTCAGGGACAACAGGATTAATCGTACCCCGGACCACGCCATCGCAGATCAGGGTTCCTTTCGGGCAGTTGCCCGGCATGATGCCGAAATGGTCCCGGGCCCGGCACCCGCTGCCGGCCAGGAAGAATTCTCCACCGAACGAGAGGATCTCTTCCGGGCGGTCTCGTACGATTGTTTCGATATCCTGCAGGGAGAGCCGCTGCCCATCAACTTCAACCCAGCCGGTAAGTTTTAACGTTGTCATTATCAGTAACTCATCATTCTTTCGTTGTCCTCATTCAAGACTTCTCGTGTTTGAGGGTATCGGATCTTGTCTGGGAAAAACTAACTCGTTGATAATCGTCATCTTTTCAGAAGGAGGAGACAGTGCCTGTCCCCCCTCACCGCCCCTGCGCTGAGCGCGATAGTGAGGTATTACCTGTTCGGGGGTTATCACATTTTAGGGGAAGCCACAGCGGCGGGGGTGAGACCCCCGTGAACATTCAGCTTGGTATTGAGGTTTTTTCCAGAGCCACATTTTCTGGTTTGTTTGAGTTTTTTTTGAGGAGTGCTCGAAGAATCAGTTTATCTCAGGCATCCATTACTCTCCTTGTTATAAGGAACGTTGTTTATGTGGCAGACAAAGACCATGCTCAGAAATGCCATGCTCATGCCAGGACCAAGGCAAAAACAAACGGAAAAACAGCCAGTTGTTCACATCAAATCCGGGTTTGATGAACATTACTGATTCAAGTGCATAAATATTGAAGGCATGAATCAATTATCTCGTTTTCCCTGTCATCAGTCCCCCATTTTGCCCTTTTCATACCTATCATTTTTATATGAGTACTTGTATTCATCATCATTCCTCCTGGAGATACGTGAGAGCGTGTCAGGGACAATTCTCCTCCCCCTTCAAACCCATTCTCCGACGGTGACTCCCTCTGCCGGAGAGTTGACTTTTTCTGTCTGGTCGCAAAAAACAACGCATTTTTTCACACATTTTTTAACCGGGTGTAAACCTTCGTTTTTACGCCAGAATACACATTTTACGGGCAGGAAAATGTACGCTAATGGACGCTTTTGGATGGCAAAACCCGGAGAGGGTGGGGGGGTAGCAGGGTCAAAGGGAAAAGAACACCTGTTTTGAGGCATAGATCGGGAAATTCTCCCTTGATAACCGACGTAAATTTTACTAGTCTTAATAACAACCTTTCTTATGATCGATCAATCCCCCGATTGCCGTTACTGCAGTGGCGGCAAAGGAGCACTCACCATGATTCCCTCAAAAAAATTCTGACCGGAAGTGAAAGCAGAAGCAATCTTTTTTTTTAGTTATACGATTAATAGTTCAGAGCGTCAGGATTACGTGCCCGGCTATTTGCTGCCGGTAAGCGAAATCAGATCGCAATGTCAGTATATACATGTATTTGCGAGGGTAGGAAAGCCCGGCCAACTCCGATGGACTTAAGATCCATTCCTGTAGAGGTTCATGCGTTCGAATCGCATCCCTCGCATTTTTGTTTTGGATAACGGTATCCTGCATTTTGGAAACTCGCAGGTGTGATATCATTATTTTTTTTTAATATAATTGAGGCTGTTACCAAGGACCTTAAAATTTCCTTTTCAAACGTGTGATATAAGGATCATAACACCAGAAACGGTGTGCAAGGCAATCGTGCATTGCATGAGTTTATGGTTTAAGTATCGTAGTATTAAATATATTTTATTTATTATGAAAGATTCGTCCTTGACAGTGAAGTGTGGGAATTTGATGGTATACGATGAATGAAAAAATGACACTTGTACTGGCCATATTGATAGCTATTCTTCTTTTTTGTTTAATCTGTGGATATACCTCAGCATGATCTCTACCTCCCATTGAATGGCAGAAGATGCTTGAAACAGCGATGGAAACTACAGTAAAATAAGAGCATCAATCAGACCATTCGGAGTTGACATGATCCACTTAATCGTCAAGACCGTTGACAGCATGATTTTGCTGATATTATAGAGAGCCACTAATCATTTTTCTCTTAACGTATCGGACGAAATCATTGCAATTATGGATGAATGCGATGATTCGGAGTTCACGGTAGAAGTGCAAGTCCTATGCGACAGTAGTGCACCAGTGGAACATAAAATGTTTAATCCGGAAACGATGCCATAGTCTGATAATAGTAGTAAATGATCTATCGAGCAACATCCCAGCAAATAAAAAAGAATCGTGAAATTTTTAGATTAATTTTCACGCTTCTTTACTACGTACACTAAACCCACAATACCAATCATCATGCTAACGGGCAGGGCAAGTGTGGGGAATTCGGGGGTTGCGATACCACAGAAATCGATATGGCTGAGACCAAATGGCCATCCAGTATTTGTATTAATCGGCGTTTGAAGATTAGTATCATGTTGTACAGGAGAGTCGTACTCATACAGGTTGGCATTAGGTCCTCCTTTCACAATCACCGCATAAACATCAAAAGTTGATGTGAAATCAAAGGCATTTTCTTCGTCTCCGCCCACAGAATATGCAGTAATTACAACACAGCGGGTATTATCAGCAGGGTCGCAAAAAGTTCCACTCCATGGTGGGATTGACGCATAACCTCCTTCATCAGGGTTATCAGGATCCACCGGTTCGATTTTAAAACTGATATATGGTGGATCCTCACATGTCGGATTTCCTGAAATCCATGTTGGGGTGATCTGCTCTGTAGTTGTAGGTGGGCTCGGGGGTGGTTGAGCAAATGCAATACTGACCGCAAGCATTATGCATAGTAACCCGGCGACCATTAATTTTATACTGATTCTCATTTGTATCTCCTTATCAGCTGTTCCTTCTTAGACGGGTAATAGTTTGATAATGATATCTTAATCTTGTTAATAATATTAAAATGTGCAACGCACCGCTGCAATGCAGTAAAATAATTCTATAATTCTGCACGCAATCCATCATGCAACAGACATACCCTTTTAATCCCCGAATCATGATTATACTGGTATATGCTCTTCCTGGGCCACCTCGTTATCGGCCTGATTATCGGGTTCATACTCTATGAACTGTTTCATGCCAGGACGATGATTGTCTTCTGTGCACTCGGGAGTGTCCTTCCGGATATTGTCGATAAACCCCTCGGCCATATCGTTTTAATGTCAAGCCTTGACAACGGGAAGATCTTCTTTCACAGCCTAATCATCGTGCTGCTGTTTTTAATTGCAGGGCTCTTCGTCTGGCACTATTACAAGTCATTTTCATTCCTTGTTGTCGGTTTCGGAATGTTCCTTCACCAGGTTGTAGACATGATGTGGCGGGAGCCGGTAAACTGGTATTACCCGTTACTCGGGCCCTACCAGGCTGAGGTATCACCCGATTATTTCCAGCAGGCCATCCTTGCCGAACTTTCATCGGTGACCGAATGGATATTCTTTGCCGCCATCGCGGTTGTCGCCATAGTGCTGTATCGCAATCAGGCACTCCATAATACGTTGCTGGATCCGGATCCCCGTATGCAGCAGAAGACCAGGAAATTCTATGGAGGTCTTCTCGGCGTGGCCCTCTTCGTGCTGGCAATTGCGGTACTTATCATCACCATCTGGGATCCTTTTCTCAATTACTAGTACAGGGTGAGGAGTACAAGGTGAGGATCGCTCCTCACACAAACGGATAAAATATTCTTGCAGGTACGGTTATCCCGGGAATTTTTTTTTTAGAATAATTCCGGGAAGATACCATTCCGGTCTATCCAATGAAAAATGCCAGAACGATTACACCATCACTTCAAGGAAACACAATTTCAATAGCCCATCAGGTAGGTAAGAACCGCAAAGGTGCTCCCCGCTAGAACGCAATACGCAGCAAAATAATACAAACGGTTTTCCTGGAGAATTTTCATGAACAGCCCGATACTTGCATACCCGGCAAGAAATGCAGCGATAACGGCTATCACCAGCGGCCCGAACCCTGCACCGGAAGCAGGTGCTTCCAGAAAGGTCAGCACTGTTGCAACAGTCATGGCAGGAATGCCGATCAAAAAGGAAAATTCAGCCGCATCCTTTGGTTTAATGCCTGACAGGAGAGCGGTACCGATTGTGGACCCCGACCGCGAAATGCCTGGTGCAACAGCAATACCCTGGGCGATTCCGATCAGAAAAGCACTTTTTATCGTAAGCTCTGCCGTATGTTCCTTTTTTGATGAAGCGATGAAGAGAAATATACCGGTAACAATAATAAGAAGACTTACAACAAACGGCTGCCCGTATAAATCCTTAAAAAACTGTTTTCCTGCAAAACCGATGATACCTGCAGGAATGCCCGAAAGTACAATCAATGCGGCATAAAAAAGTGCATGCCGTTCACCTGCCACAATGCCCAGGCATACAAAGAGAATTTTTTTCCGGAAATACAGGACCAGCGCTGCGATGGTCCCCCCCATAATGACGATATCAAATTCCGGCGGGACAGAGATCCCGAGCAGCGACTGGAGGATAACAAGATGTCCGGAACTGGATATGGGCAGCCACTCGGTGAATCCCTGTACCAGACCTAAAAAAAGGGCTTCAAGAAGGGTGAGCTGGTGCATTATGCTACTAAAGTATGAAAATCAAAGTATTTGTATTCTGATACGATTGGTGACTTTGAGAGCAGGGGGACAAAAATATATACACGATGTTTTTTTATTAAATTGTAAAGACCTGGTGAAATTCACACCACGTAAGGAAAACGAGGAAACAGTGCCAATCCCCCCTTCACCGCGCACCTGCGCTACAGGGATAGTGACGGATTACCAGGCTGGGGAATTATTTCCTGTACAGAAGTGTCCCGGGGAGGCTGGGGGTAAACATCAGGCAGCTTGCAGCAGATATTCTTTACCGTAATATAACACTAGCGTTTATAATAAACAGCGTCCCGTCACTCTTTTTTTAAAATAGAATATTCTGCATAATTATTCTTCCCAAAGAATGATGTTAAATCCGTATACACGGTTTTTAACAAATTCTTGTAAAAAATCAAGGATTTCCTTTAAAAATCACGAAAAATATTAAAAAAGTATCTGCATTGCAACACCACTAATATTTATATAGGTTAATGAAAATATACACTGTTACCGCTAAGGAGGGATTGTATGGAAAATATCGACCGGGAACTCACACAGATAAAAACACACCCTTATGACCGGGAACTCACCCGTATTAAAAATTTTTTGAAAGGGAGCTCAAAGGGGTATACCGTTACCGAGATCTCCCGGGCTATCGAAATAAACCGAAATTCGGTGGCAAAATATCTTGATGTCCTCTGTATATCGGGAGCTGTTGAGCTAAAAGTCATCGGATCGGCAAAAATATACTCCCTGACAAAGAGGATTCCGATCTCCTCTATCCTCTCCCTGTCTTCAGATTATATCTTCGTACTGGATGATGATTTTGTCATCAGCTATGTCAATGAAAAAGTATTGAATTTCGAGAGAAAAACATCCGAAGAAATTGTAGGAAAAACAGTCGAAGGTTCGGGTCTGTCGCTGCTATCGCTTCCTGATATCAACCGGGTATTACTGGATTGTACCCATGGTAATGATATCGTAAAAGAGATCGAGGTACCGAATAACCAGAAACTCTCCTATTTCCGCGCAAAGTTTGTCCCCAGCATCCTTGAAAACGGGAAACGGGGCATCCTGGTCATTCTTGATGATATTACCGAGATCAGACAATACCAGCGGGACCTGGAACAGACTGTCAAAGACCGCACCAACGAATTAACCCAGACCTCAACAAGCTTAAAAAAGGAGATGATAAATCACCAGGAAGTAAAAGATGCATTTGAAGACAGTGAACGGAGATACCAGACCCTTATTGAACTTGCGCAGGAAGGCATCTGGACCTTTGACGCAAAAGGTATCACCACCTTTGTCAACCAGAAAATGTCTGAAATTCTTGGCTTCCCCGTCGATGAAATACAGGGAAAATCCCTGTTCTCCTTTGTCGGTGCCAACGACCGCACCTACCTGGAAGAAAAACTCGCCGCTATAAAAAACGGCAGTAATGAGCATTTTGCCCTCATGTTTCTTAAAAAGGACAAGACGCCAGCCTATTCACGGCTTTCAGCATCTCCCAGTATCGATGAAAAAGGCAGGTTTGTCTATGGACTCTTCGTGGTTTCAGATATTTCGGCCCTGAAAAAAGCCGATGATGCCCTCCGGGAAAGTGAACTGCACTACCGCACCATTATCGAGACCTCCCCCAATGGCATTCTCGTGCTGGACCCTGAAGGCAACATTAAACTGGGAAATATCCAGGGTGCAACGATGCTGGGGTATGCAAGCACCACTGAGCTTTCCGGTAAAAACTTTTTTGATTACGTTACCCCCAATGACCTTGAGAGCAGCCGGGAACACTTAAAAAAGACGATTGAAAAAGGATTTACCAAATACCTGGAATGCCGGCTGATTGCAAAAGACGGGAACGCTTTCTGCGCCGAAGTGAGTGTTGCAACTATTCCTGATGATACCGGCAGGCCCAGCGGATTTGTCTGCGTCATGTCCGATGTCACCGAGCGGCGCAAGGCAGAATTCCTGGTAAAAAAATCCGAGGAAAAACACCGGGCTCTTGTCGAGGGTATCAGCCACATCATATTTACCACCGATATACGGGGCCGGTTTACCTACGTGAGTCCGGTTATCCAGCAGGTGCTCGGGTACACTCCCTCGGAACTAATTGGCAAATATTTCTATTCGCTTGTTCCCTCCGAGGAGCGGCATATCCTCGGGGAGCGGTTAAAAGAGGCAGAGGAAGCACGGACCGGCCCGAATGATTTCAAGATGATTGACAAATCCGGCACCATTCACTGGGGCCGGATTATTGCCCAGCCACTCATCGAGGACGAGAAAATCACCGGCATTACCGGGCTTATAGGGGATATCACGAATCTCAAGCACAGCGAGCAGGCGTTGCTGGAGAGCGAGGAGAAACTCAAGCTGGCAATCGAGGGCTCCGGTGTAGGCCTGTGGGACTGGAGAGTGCAGAGCGGGGAGATAGTGATAAACGACCGCTGGGCGCACATGCTCGGGTACACAGTGCAGGAACTCGGACCGCTCACCCTCGACCGCTGGCAATCCTTTATCCATCCTGAAGACCTGCAGAAATCCAGGGATGTGCTCGACAAGCATTTCGCCGGGGAGATACCGGACTTCGCATGCGAATACCGGATGCTGCACAAGGAAGGGCACTGGGTCTGGGTGCTCGACCGCGGGATGGTCACTGAACGGGATAAGGAAGGAAAACCCGTCCGTATGACCGGCACCCACCTCAACATCTCCGAGCGCAAGTCGGCAGAAGAAGCACTGCGGCAGGCAAACCGGAAGTTAAATCTCTTATCCAGCCTGACCCGGCATGACATCCTCAACAAGGTATCGGTGCTCCTTGGCTACCTTGACCAGGCCAGGCCCTTAGCCCACGATGCCACGCTCCGTGAATACCTTGACCGTCTTGAATCATCGACAAAGGCTATCGGAAAACTGGTCAAGTTTACCCGTGACTTTAAGGACCTTGGCATTAATCCCCCGCAGTGGTTTGCCGTACAGGATATCCTGAGGGGGGCCAGGGGATGGATTGGGGATAGTGCCATCAGGCTTTCGGCTGATGTGGGGGCGTATGAGATCTATGCAGATTCCCAGATCACAAAAGCTTTTGAAAACATTGTCGAGAATACCCGTATCCATGGAAAGAGCGGAACAGAAATTCACGTGGAGTGCAGCAAGAGTGATAACGAGCTTTCCGTGATTATCCAGGATAACGGGGTTGGCATCCCGGCAGAGATGAAAGGTGAGATTTTTGAACCCGGGATGATGAAGAACCGTGGGCTTGGACTGTTTCTGGCAAAAGAGATCCTTTCCATCACCGGCCTGACTATCGAAGAAAACGGTCTGGCCGGCAACGGCGCCCGGTTCGAGATCCATGTCCCGCTCGGGTGTTTCAGATCATCAGAAACAATTATCAGTGGAAAAAAGAACAATAATTCCGGAGTAGAAGCCGCACCATGATCCCGATCCTGCTGGTCGATGACGATCCTGATATGCTCAACCTCATGCAGATCAAGTTCGGCGACAGCAAAAATTTCGAAGTGACCGCATGCCTGGATGCACTAAAAGCCCTTGAGATCCTAAAACAGCAGAACATTGAAGTGGTCATTTCAGATTTCCGCATGCCGGTGATGAATGGCGGTGTCTTTGTCAAGGCCGCCAGGGAGACCGGGTACAACGGGCTGTTCATCATTTATTCCGGGAGAGGGAAAGACCCGCTGATTGACCAGGCCCGTCGCGACGGGGCGGATGTATACGTACCACGATCCGGCGATTTCATCAAGGAGTTCACCGCCATCACATCGATCATCCAGGATCGAGAACCGGATATGTCCGAAGGGTAATATTTCCGGGATCATATATTGATTTCGCGTAGTGAAAATTCTTTTTTAACAGGTGTTCCGTGTCAGACGGTATACGTAAAACAGCCCTTTTTTCCCACATACCTTCCTGAGATCGCATGAGAATTTGCTGCAATTTTTTTCGCCGGGAACTTTCATACACAGGTATGCAAAATTGGACTCAGTTGTAATAATCATGATCAAATCTTTTTTATTTCTCACCTGTTGCAGGTCATAAAAAAACGATCTGCCATCCGACAGGGAATAATAAGGCCGGTTTTTCTCCCATTATTATTCCCTGTTTTTGATTTGGGGCTGGATACTACGTAATCCGGAAAAAAAGGGTCAAAAACGACCGGCCATCAGGACTTTGCTAATAAAACGATACCACGGATTTGAACCCGTATTTGTATTCCGGGCATATGAGGGGAGATGAGGTCCAAAAATAGAGTTTGAACGGGATCAAGGCAGTAAACGCCCGGATAAATAAAGGAGAATCGAAGCAGAGGAATGTACATCCATGCTTTGCCCCAAGTGCCTGTAGTGGGGCCGGTTTGGGAAGGAGTGCAATGGATAGAGAAACCTAAAGTGCAGATACACCAAATAAAATTATGCGGTATCGGAGGTATCCTCCGGAAAGTCCGGGACATTATTAAAATTATCGAAGCTCATGGATGGTACCTCGTAGCAACAAAAGGGAGTCATCGCCAGTATAAGCATCCGGTAATACCTGGCAGGATCACCATTGCCGGGCACCCGGCCGATGACCTCGCGCCTGGCACTATGAACAGCATTTTCAAACAAGCAAAAATAAAGGGATGATACCTATGCACAGGTTTCTGATAGTAATCGAAAAAGCTGGAAAAAACTATTCGGCATATTCTCCGGATCTGTCTGGATGCGTCGCAACAGGAAAAACACGAAAAGAAGCTGAAGAACGGATGCATGAAGCGATTGAAATGCATATCCGGGGCCTGGTTGAAGACGGAATACCGGTACCGAAATCGCATTCATCTGCATCCTTTGTTGCCATCCAAACCTGAATAATGCCTGATTATTCTCTTTCTCTTTTATGCTATCCAGTTACGTATGTAAACCAGGTACTATCATCTGGTAAGCGATCAAAACCGGCAGTTTGTTACCGTACCGAATCATAAGGATATTGCAGTCGACAAGAATCAATCAGGATGATGAACCCGGGAAATAATGGAAAAAACCTGGCACTTGCTAAAAACAGATGAATCAAAATCAGGTTTTTCGCGATTTCACCTGCTATGGGGCATCTCATAAGCGATCTGCCATCCATTAGGGAATAAAAAGGCCAGTTTTTCTTCCCGTAATATCTCCTGTTTTGGATTTGGGGCTGGATAATCAGTAATCAGGAAAAACAGGATTAAAAACACCCTAATAAGACCGGTCACCGGGATTCCGCGAAAAATTCTATACTCATGAAATGAACCCGGATTGGCATTCCGGGCAATATTTCTCTTATAGGGGAAATACACGTCGAAAAAGAGGATCTCATCCTGGGGGTACCTGTCCTGGGTTTTCAGGTCAAAGCATGCCAGTAAAAACATGATCCTGCCTGAAGAGTGCTTGATCAAAACGGGGAGTCCTTTTCTCTATCCCATACTCCTGGTCATGCAAAAACCGATCCGCCTCCTGTTAGGGAATAAATAGGCCGGTTTTTCTCCTGGTTAAATCCCCTGTTCCGGATTTGGGGCTGATTTATCAGTAATCCGGAAAAACTGGATCGGAAGCGGCGCATTAAGACCGGTCCGGAGTGGCCCTCGAAAAAGAGGAAATTGTATATTTAAGCCCGGATTGGCATTCCGGGCGATATTTATCGTATAGGGGGAAAGTAAGTCAAAAAAGAGGATCTTACTCCCGTGCCCCATACGGGCAGAGGAATCCTGGTCCGGAAGAGGATACTCCCTGTGTGCCGGAGAGAACAGGACCATTCGTCACTCCGGAATTCCCTGCTGCTCCTTCAAACCTTCCCCCGGTCACCATGGACCTCCGTGATACTGTCCTCACCGATACAAAAATACTGCCACGTACCCCAAGGTAACAAGACCCAGAGCTCGCGGGATACCACTGCGGTGAGCGGTACCGTGCGGAGCCCTGCGATCCCGCTGCTGAACAGGCTGGTGAGCTCTGTTGTGGAGCTGATACGCGAATGGCTCCGCTTTACCCGGACAAAAACAACCTGCTGCCGGACAAACAGGATAAAATCGATGTGCGATCCCACAATACCGGCTGTTTCCAGTACCACTCCGCGTAGTGCTGCGCTGTCACACGCTTTCCTGCATGCCTTCTTAGGAGGTCGTCCGCGGGTCATGTCATCTCACCTTCGCGGGGATCATCACCGGGACGGTCATCCCGGCTGATGAGCGGCTGGCATGCGGGGGGAGGACATTCATCACACCGTGCCCTCAGTTCCCTGGGCAGGGACTTAGTCCTGAGGGAGATGCTGCAGTGGTGCCAGTGAGTCCGTTTTACGCTGATGCGGTACACTTTCCCTCCCTTTTTGTTGATCTGTCGGGCAATGGCCCGGGGGATCAGGTGCAGGGAGATCTCTGTCTCTGTTTCAGACCTTCGTTTCGTCATTGTTCTTCCTGTGCACTGCATGCCCCGGGGTCTGCTTGAGAGCCCGGGAGCTCACTTCCTGCAATTGTTCCGGCAACGTGTTCTTTGCAGTCCGGGAAGGGACCGGGAAGAGCCACCCCGATACCCCGGGTACCAGGCTGCAGTGTCGCGGGTGCCGTCACTTTTTTGCCCCCGCATTCGTGCCGGTTTTTGCGGTTTTGAGCTTGTACAGCTGGTCTTTGAGAATCCCGATATCCTCGTTCATGCTGTTGATCTCAAGAAAGAGGGAGACATTCATCCGGTCCTGGCGTTCTATCAGGGAACACACAAGGTCCCGCACGGCTTTCTCTGTTTTTCCATACGGTATCCCGAATCCGGGATCTTTCAGATCCCGTTCTGTCCGTCTCCGGACCCGGAACGGATCATCAGGGGGTTTTGCAGACATCCCGTGAAGTTCCGTTTTTCGTTCAACATCATCGACCGGGTGGGCGATGACCGGTTCGTTGTCCGTTTCCCCGGTCCCGCCGGATGTTCCCGCCACGTTATCCTGTATTCCATCCGGGATCTGGTGGGCATCCCGTCAGGGATGTTCTTTCTCATCCCGGGCATGGTGTTCCGGTGTTCCGGTTCCGGCAGACTTCCCTGCATTGTTTCCTGGTTCCTGTGATTCCATGGTATACCACGATCCAATTTTTTTGTTGTTCACTGATTTCCTGTAACGAGAGCGTTCGCCCTGTCATGATATGCTTATAAAGCCGTTCCTCCCTTGTGTCCGGGCAGCGCCGGGGCTATCGTACCGGCCGTTGCTTGTATACGATGGCAGGTGACCTGTCGGACAAATACTGCAACCATCACCCGTTCACCGCCGGAACGGCGTTTCTTACCAATCCATAAAAAAAGTAAAGAGCGAGAAGATGGGGGCACGGCCGCTTGTCAGATGGTAGCGTTTCCCCATATCGAGCACATTTCCTGATGCTGATACAACAATGAGGTCCGCAAGGTGAGCACGTATTGGGGTGGCGGGCAGGAAGTAGTGAACCATGGCTTTGCATGCAGATTTGATGGCTTTTACCATCTCCCTCGCCCGTTTTGTAAGGTGTGTGCAGAGTTTCCGGATCATTGTTATACTAAGTATTGGCAGAGTGCGGCATTTAAGATGAACTGAACCGATTGGTTCAATCAACCAATTGTCTGACGTTGTCTGGCAAAATGCGGGACGATTTGAGCCCGCATTTTTTCTATCCGGTCGTGTGTGGACCAATGCGGCAGGAGGTGGATTGAAATCCGGTTTTTCCGAAAGATTTTACCGGAAAATGGTAGCCGGAGTGAGGGGTGCCGCATTGGAAGAGCGCAGTTGTTGGTGATCAGAGTGTGAATCCGCGTCATGTCTGGTGCTCTTTTTTGCAGGTTTACAGGCTTTACGGCATATGCTGCCCACAACGCGGATATCATTATCATCCCAAAAACGGATATATTGAACCTGAGTATGAAAACACTCATCGAAGTTCACCGGGAAGGAAAATATTTCGTCGCGATTGATCTCCTCACGAATGTTGCAGACCAGGGTCTTACAGAAAAAGAGGCTCTGCAAAATTTAAAGAAAGGTCTTGAGGAACATTACCAGCTTTTGATCGAACTGACACCTCCTGGTCACAAGCTGACCTATCTGGATATCGAAGTGGATTCTCTTGTCGAAAATTCCTCTGCTGTCAGCTCATGAAATCATCAAAATTCTCGCTCAATTTGGCTTTAAACCAATACGACAAACCGGAAGTCATATCCATCTGATACATGATGAACACCGGCGGCTTGTAACTGTACCGAATCTTAAGGAGATCGCAGTCGGTACATTGCTGTCTATACTAAAGCAGGCAAATATCGAACGGGAAGATTTCCTGCACTATCTGAATTAATTCCTGACTCTCTCCCTGTCAGGAAAGCATCCGGAAGGTACAAAAATATTCTGTCAGCAGTAATGACGGCCTTGCCCGTATCGTTATGGATCAGCAGCGTATGGCACTCCCGATACTTCGTTGGTATCACCAGACGTGAACAGGGAGTATGAAATGGGTATTTTTTAAAAAAAAAGAGGTATCACTGGTACCAGACAATGCCGCTGCCGGTCGGGTATAATTTCCCCATCCAGTAGTTGTTCGTCACAAACATGTTCTGGTTGCTGTTGGTCTGGTAGATAGGCAGTCCTCCCGGAACACCGGTATCGGTCGCCTTGGCGTTGATGATATTGTGGTCAATATACACCCCGATGGTCGGTCGTGCCCGGATGTGCACGGTAGCTACCACACCGGTATCGACCGTGTTGTGGTGGATCAGGTATTTTGCCCCTGCAGCTCCGGTCCCGGTCTCTTCGTCCTGGTGGACATCGAAGTGTGATGCCCCGATGGCGTCGCCATGCCCGATAACATGGTTATACCGCACTTCATACTGCTCTCCTGACATCCCCGCACCCGTTACATCGTGCCGGTTGTAGTCGAACAGGTTGGCTTCGATAAGAGCATTACCACCATACAGGTTGATACCATACCCCTCTCCACGGGCCTGGTTGTGGTGGATATAGTTGTGGTGGATATACGGTATGGGTGCAGCGGAATTCTGCCGCAACGATATGGTCGACCATGCCCACCCGTACAGCTCACAGTTATCGACTTCGAACCCTTTCTTGTTCTGGGCATAGATCCCTACAAGATAATATCGTTCGTTTATTGAACCGGAATAGACATCGTTGTTGCCGTAATCCTGGGGATACATCTCACCTTCAAGCCGCAGCCCGGTGACCCGGACGTTGTCTCCCCCAACAATTAACATCGGCTCTTCCCAGCCGCCGTTTAAGTTCTTGGTGCGTTTGAGGAGACCCCCTGCAGAACCGGCACGCCCGCGGTCACTGGCCAGCGTTACGCCGGCAGGGATCGTGGTGCTCGGTGTTCCGGTCATGTCAATTACAGCTGTTCCTTTGACAAACACGGTCTCACCGGCTTTTGCACTCCTGAGTGCCGTGAGCAGTTCAGTTTTTGTAGAGACAACATACTTCACGCTGGCTTCTGTGCCGGCAATGATCCTCGAGTAGCCGGCTCCGCCACCAATGGGGTTGCCCGTCGGGTTTGCAGTATAGCCGAAAGATTCTCCCCCTACCGTAACAACCGGTGCTGCAGTTACGGTAATATAATTCGTCTTGATCTCACTGTCACTGCCTGCTGTATTGGTCACAGTGAGCTTCACCGTATACGTTCCTGTCGTCGGGTAGGTATACGACGGGCTTTTTGCAGTGCTGTCTGTTTTTCCGTCATTGTTAAAGTCCCACGCAAAGGTCAGCCCGGATCCCGTTGACTGATCCGTGAACTGCACGGTCAGCGGGGACGTTCCCTGCGTCGGTGTTGCTGTGAACTGTGCGGTCGGCAGGGTGGTAGTGGTAACCGGTGATGAGACCCGGATGTAACCGCTCTTGATCTCGCTGTCACTGCCTGCTGTATTGGTCACAGTGAGCTTCACCGTATACGTTCCTGTCG